>JBKEBJ010000206.1:0-5097 GCA_047973105.1 Coprobacillaceae bacterium
AAAGTGATGTAGTAAACATTGTAGATTTTACGAATCAACCATTACCAGATATGACAATTTTGAATGACCTGAAACGAATACTAGAAGAGTATAATGAGGATTTATTATATGCAATGTGCGTGGCGTACAGTATCGGTAAATTAGAACAGTAAATAAGTAGTTTTATTGTGGCAAAGAAATGGCAAAGAAATAAAGAAAAGCAGTACAAAATATACAAAATAGAATAAAATAACACGATAAAAACGGCATTAAATCGTCATAATTGATGGTTTAGTGCATTCCTGTCGTGGACGCCATTTAGATATCTAACACACTTCGGTGTGTTTTTTTGTTATAATATATTCAGGAGGGATATATATGAGTACTCAAGAAGAAATATGGCAGATATTGAGTGATGATGAAAGTGATAAAGTTTGGACTGGAATTTTTAATAATTTTTCTTTTCAACCATCTATCAATACTTCAACGAAAGCTTTTGACTTTGGAATCCCTTATGATATATATGATTTAAAAAAATCAATGGTATATTGGGATTGTAAGCAAACTAATGAGCTTATAAAAAATATATTTATTAAATGTATGGGTAATGATGAATATATGTATGCATTAGATTGGCAGCATAGTTGCTTTAGATATAATCCTAGAATAACGAAGCTAAAAGATAATTCGAAATTTATTAAGGATGAACGCTATAGACATGGTGGATACAATGCTTATTTTCTAGAATTTTACCCAGATGGCGATTATTATTTCTTTATTGCTAAAGATTTATCTTGGGGATATTTAACGCATCCGTGGCAAAATAAGGTTTGGATTTATGGTGAAAAGTGTATTGATTATTTTAGAATATATGCAAAACAAATTGGACTGGTACGACTTAAGAATAGAGGATAGTATATGTGGAAATATAAATCTAATGATTTTAATAACATTTCTCTTCACGATAATTTTATTGAGATAATTCAAATTAGTAATGAAACGATAAAACTATGTTTTAATGATGGATTTAATATTGTTAAAACTCACCCATTAAACAATACGGGTAAATCAAAACATACTGGAAATGCCATTCTTAAATTAGAAAGTGCAAAGTTTTCTAATGGACAGGTATTTAGTAGTGAAAATAATAATAGAATGATTGACTTAAATACAGTATTCAAAGACTTAACACATTTTGAAGTTTTAAAGTTTGAATGGAATAAAAGTATATCAATGTTTTATCTGTTTGGCAATTTAACAAATAATCAATTCCATAATGACTTTTGTGAATTAACTTTTATTTGTGATAATGCCTCATTCTATTGGAATGATTATATACAAGATGCTTGGTTTGAGAATTGGCCATAGAAAGGATGTAAAAGTATTATGTTTGAAAATAGCTTTCCAAAATATTTAGAAAAAGATTTAAATGTAGTCTTAAAGTTATTACCAACAAAAACACACAACAATGTTCGTGATGCTATATCAGATAATAGTGTTACATATAAAGTTAATGGTAAAAATATAACTTTTCCCTATAGATTATATTTAAATGATGTATCTAATACTGTAATCAATCAATTAAGTAACACTCAAAGAATGATATTGCATTGTATTTATACTAGATCTTGTGATGGATTTGTAAGGGAAAGTCATATCAAACGATTACTATGCATGAATTATGAGGAGTGGGCGATTCCTTATATCTTAAAACTAAGTGATGAATATATTGTAGAAATACTAGAAGTAATTTATATTATGCTAAATTACCAAGATACTAATAGATATAAAAAAATCTGCTTGGAAAATAAAACATTGTTTTGTAAAAGCTATAATCGAATGATTAGCTATTGGAATGAATATTATAGAATTCAACATCCACATTTCAAGGACTATATTGGTAGGAAACTATTCAGAGAATGCTTTGGATATTCACGTTCATTAGAAAAATGATAATAACATGCGATTGTATTATGTAATGATTTTCAATATACACTTATTAAGAAAGGGATAAAACTATGTTTTTCAGAAAGAAAATAAAAAATATGAAAGCAATGAAAACTATACATATTGGTAAAGAAGATATCTATACCGGAGATCCGCAAAGTATAATCGAACCTTTATGGTATAGTGTATCAATTTATGAAGGAGAAGAAAAATACAATCAAGATTTACAGTTATTTTCATTACCACAACGATATATATTTGCTATACAATGGTATGTTGCTGAAGTAAATAATGGAGGACATGACCAATTTTATTCCAACTCAACTGGAATTGTATGGAAAGATGCACTTGCAGGTTTTGAACAAATAAAGCATGTCACTGCCTATAATATTTTAAAAGAGTCTGCCAATCGTTTAGGCGGTAGTCCTTCAATGAATCGTGATGAAAGAAATAATCAATTAGACAAATTAAATTCTAATTTTACTGATTTAGATAATGCTTTTTACAAAATAACAGATTTAGATGATTTAATTATGGAATATATAAAACAAAATAAAAAACATTTCTATTTTGACAGTGAACTGAAAGTAAATAATTTTTAATTTATGCTATCTTTTTGCTACCAAATTTTTTCAATACAATAGATATAATGGAATATATGGACGAGGTAACAAATAATAGAATATATACACTACGTATCATGAGATACAACGATAAAACCATTTCTTGTCGTGGACGCCATTTAGAATAATTATCGCATTTCTATGCGGTTTTTTTGTTTTTATAGTAATAAAAATAGCCAAATGCAGGCATATGCTATCTGATTTTTGTTTATGAGAAATTATTATACCCAAATTGCAAGTAGAAGTGAGAAATAAGAAATGAATTTTTAGAAAGAATATGGTATAATAATATTTGATAAAATGGAGGTGCTAATAATGGAAAAACACATTGAAATAAAGATTGATGATATCGATTATATTGCAGTACCTAAAGAAGAATACAAAATGCGTGAATTAGAAAAAAAAGCTGATAATATGAAATATGGTCGTGTTAATGGAAGACCAGCCAGAGATCTCCTTAAAGATTTGGAGAAGATACTGGATGTATAAAATTATCATTGATCCTGAAATTGATGCTTTTATATTAAAATTAGCTTCTTTTTTAAAGGATAATGATAATACAAGTTTTTTAAAAGTGTTTACTAATGAATATCGGAATTTACTCGATTTATTAGAAGTCAATCCTCGCATCTTTCATTATTACAATAATAGTGAAAGATTTAGAATTTTCTATATTAAAAATAATTATCGCTTCTATTATGAAATTATAGAAGAATTACAGATTGTTAATATAGTTAGTTTAGAACATACTAATCAAAAAAGTTTTCTAGAGTAAAAAACAAATATTATGAGTAATGGTATAAGAGTAAACTATTTTAGATATGGATTTCTGGTCGATTGAGACTGGATGTGCAGATTGATGCGGGTCCATATCTTTTTTTGTTTCTGTAAAACCATATTGTTTATAATATATGCTATCTTTTTGCTACCAAATTTCATCAACACAGTAGATATAATATATGGACTAGGTACAAAATAATAGAATATATACAATATGTATCACGATATACAACGATAAAACCATTTCCTGTCGTGGACGCCATTTAGATAACTAACACACTTCGGTGTGTTTTTATTATATTTAATCCTCTTTTTGAAGTAAATTATAATGAAATGTCGTATATAACTATATACGAGGTGATAATAATGAATCAATTAGAGGTATTAAATAAAAATATACGATTACTAAAGATTGATAAAGAGGATTATATCTGCATTACTGATATTGCAAAAACAAAAGATAACCGTACCGATTATCTGATTTCAAACTGGATGAGAAATAGAAATACAATTGAATTTCTTGGAATTTGGGAGCTTATTCATAATACTGATTTTAATCCCATCGAATTCGATGGGATTAAAAAAGAATCCGGATTAAATAGTTTCATTTTAACAACTAAACAATGGATTGAAAGAACTAATGCAATTGGAATTGTTTCAAAAGCTGGAAGATATGGTGGTACTTATACCCATAAAGATATAGCGTTTGAATTTGCAACATGGATATCTGTAGAATTTAAATTATATTTAATCACTGAATTCGAAAGATTAAAGAAAATTGAAAATGAGAAATTAGGGTGGAATTTACATAGAGAGATATCAAAAATTAATTATCGTATTCATACAGATGCTATCAAAGAAAACATTATTCCTATAATAAGTAAATCTCAAACATCAACTATATACGCTAACGAAGCAGATGTATTGAACATAGCAGTATTTGGCTATACTGCTAAACAGTGGAGAGATAATAATAGAAATCTAGTTGGGAATATTAGAGATTATGCTACAATTGAACAATTATTAATCTTATCAAACCTGGAAAGTTTGAATGAAGAATATATTGCTCAAGGGATCGCACAATCTATTCGGATATATAAATTAAATGAATCTGCGATAAGGCAAGCTAAAGCACTGCAAAATAATATTAAGAAGTTAGGTTTAGTTAAATCTTAGATAAATAATGCAATATCAATATGCTATCTTTTTGCAACCAAATTTCATCAACACAGTAGATATAATATAATATATGGACTAGGTATAAAATAATAGAAGATATACACTGCATATCACGATATACAACGATAAAACCATTTCCTGTCGTGGACACCATTAGAAAATTAACCTCGATATAATCGGAGTTTTTATATTTTCGTGGCATAAATTTGACATAAAATAAAAATATCATTTTAATTGACCATACCAGAGGTTTAAAAATTTTTAATTTCAGGGTGCAATTATAGATATTTGTGTACTGACAAAGTATAGACAGAATTTTTGCATAATCTATTTAATAAATATATGTACTTAATAGCTGCGGCTTGATATAATATAATCAGGTATCACCAATCGGTGAGCGGTTGCCTCCATATCATGGAGGCGTTGTTTCCTCTATGTTATACATACTCTTCACTAATGAAGAAATTTAACAACAGAGGGGAGGAATGTTTATGACAGATTATCAAATCTTGTCTATAGTACTAATGATTCTAGGATTACTAGTCATGATTCTTCTTGAACTAATCAAGAATAACAAAAATTAGTTAAT
>JBKEBJ010000411.1:0-4116 GCA_047973105.1 Coprobacillaceae bacterium
GTATCGTAAGTATCTTCAAAAATAAGATGCTCATAGCCTAATGGCAAATTTTCTTTTGGAAATCGCAATAATGTTTCACTAATAATATTAATTACATTTTCTGCTAACCCTAGATAATAATAAGTCAAAATAACATAATATTCATTATGATTAATTCTAGAAGCATGTTTTGCGACTCTATTTCTAACATCATCAATAATTCGACACCAACTATCTTTTATTACTTTTAAAGAGCCATATTCATTAGGAATGATTTGGAAAGATTGTTCTAGTATTGCATTTATTGAATACTCTTCTGGCTCATAACTATATAACACATATCCTTCTGTTTCAATATGCCCAAAACAGCTTCTAACAATATAATAACCATGTACTTGCATATTTAACATATACATTTGATACTGTTCATTTTGTTCATTAGAAGGAATTGTATCACTTAAATAATATAATTGATTATTATAGACAAAATAACCATCCTCAATATCATCTATATATATTTGGTAATATCTTGAAAGTATTTCTAATTTTGATACCATTGTGGCACCTGCCTTTCAATAATTTCTAAACTCAAAGGAAAAGCAATATCCTGTGAATGTTCCTCTTGATAGAAAGGAACTGTAACTCGTAAATGAATTGTTATAACAATACTAATACCTATCATCATTCGATTGATTCCATAATTCTCTACTTCTTTAACAATCGTACTTGATACTTGTGATATAGTTTTATATCGTATTTTAAGATTTGGTCCCATTTCTGCGAAAAAAGGATTGTTGGATAATAACCCTAATGGAATCGTCGCTATAACCCCTTTATCATCATTTATCTTTTGAAGTTTTTTATCATAAACACTATCGCCAGTACTTTCATATACCCCTCCTTCTAAAGATAATAATAATTCTTCTATCTCTAACACAATTTCTCCAGCTATTTTTGATACATAAGCCATATCAAAATCAATCAAGGATATTTGATTATTACTATCACGCTCAATTCTAACAACATCTTCAGAGATATTTGAATATGGAAAACTAGTATGATTCACTACTAATTGACAAAATCGTTCAACTTCATTATTAGCTATCTCTTTGATTACTGATGTACAACGTACACTCATGACTTGAACCAATATTAGAATAGCAACTAAAAATATAACAATTCCAACCATCACTTTTTTCATATAACCACCTTTAATACTATATGAAATAAAATAAAAAAAAGAAGTAAACAACGTTTTGTTGTTAACTTCTTTTCAAAAATGATTTTAGCATCCCTTTAACAATATCTCCACATATAAAATATGCATATGCAATACCTATAATGATATTTACTACATTAAGGATTGGATTATACATCCAAAACAATCCCATTTGAACTGCCAAAATAATAATCGTCAATGTCATTAAACGATTACTAACACGCATACGATAATAATTTTTATTAATATCATAATAACGGTATGCGGCTAAAAGGAAATTTGAAATTAATGTTGATATTACAGCGGCTTGAATTCCAATAAAATTAACAAGCGCTAAATTTATAACAATATTAGCCATTGCAGCTAAAGTAGTAGAAATACTCATATTTTTACTATTTTTAATCGCAATATAAATACTTGAAAAGAATTGTGCAAAACAATATATATATGTAGCAACTATTAAAGTTGGAATATAATCCATAGATTCTATAAACTTAGCGTTTATTAAGAACTTAAATAAATATGGACTTGCTGCTAATAAAAGTGCTGTTCCTCCGGATAAAATACAAAATATCATTTTATACATCCGTGAGTAGTATTTAGAGCTCCCTTGCTCATTAACCGACCTTGCTGCAGACTCGGTCCATGCAAGATTAAATGCTGGGTATAATAGGCTTACAATAGATGGAATCTTATTCGCTGCCGTATAAATCCCATTCGCTCCTGCTCCTAAAAATACTGTAACAATGAATTGATCAGCAGCTAGGTTTGTTGACCAAGCAATCATATTAGGAACAAACGGTAAAGCGTAATTTACCATTTCTTTCAAAACATCTTTATCATAATACTTCGGTTTTATGTATTTAAATATTGGACTGCTAAATAATACATACAAGATACCAACAATATCCGCAATCGCTAAAGATATTAACATTCCTCGATAATCCATTTTTAGTACATAGAAACATATTACAACTGAAGCAAAGTTAACTACAACTGCTAAAGTTGCGAATACTGAATATTGTTTGTACATAGAAAATGCTCGTAATATGAATCTTGACATTTGACATAATATCTCAACCCATATATATCCAATTAATAAGAATTTATAAGTTCCACCAAATCCAGATACAGGGATAAATAAAGCAACTACTGCTAACGCAATCATAATCAGAAATATAATAGCGAAACCAGAGTTTATAACTCGCTTTTTATCATCCTCTGTTTTAGCATCAATCAGAACTCGAAAGAATGCTTGTTCTAATTGTAAACTACTAATATGAACTATGAATTTTAGTATCATATTTGTAATTACATTAATGGTTCCATATTCAGCATCACTCATGAATTTGGTTAATATTGGAGTAGTTAATAAGTTCACTACTCTTGGTAAAAACGTACCTATCGCTAAAATAATTGTATTTTTAAATAATGATTTTTCTCTAGTCATATCATTTCACCTTACTTTTTAACATATCCCCATTATACCAAATATCAAATAATTGTCGAACTATTTTCATTAATTATAGTATCTAAGGGAATATCGTGGTTTTCTATTTCAAAATCTAATATCTTTTGAAATGAAAATGCGATACCAATTTTTAGTCCATTATAATCTTGTAGATAACGATCATAATAACCTCCACCATAGCCAATTCGATGATGTTCATTAGTATAAGCTACAATAGGGATAATTAATAAATCAATTTCACTGGGTTTAACTAAAATATTGCTCTTTGGTTCTAAAACACCAAAGTTTCCTGCTTCTAAATCATTCATTGTATAAATATGATAAAAATTCATTTTCTTACCATTCACTTTAGGAACTACAATTCTTTTACTTTTACACCATTTTTTTATAAATTCAATGGTATTTACTTCTTGTTTCATAGAAACATACACACCAATAGTCTTTGCTTGATTAAAACAATTTAGTTTTTCTAAATTATATATAATAAGATTAGACTTAGACATATAACTAGTCATATCTAAATCTAATCTTTTCTTAATCATTTCTTTTCTTACTGCTTGTTTATCCAATACCTTGTTCTCCAAAATCAAGCTTAATTAATTGATTTAATTCTACTGCATATTCCATTGGTAACTCTCTAGAGAATGGTTCAATGAATCCCATAACAATCATTTGTGTTGCTTCTTCTTCTGACAATCCACGAGACATTAAATAGAATAATTGATCTTCAGAAATTTTAGAAACAGTTGCTTCATGTTCAATAATAGATTCATTATTACGCATTTTATTAATAGGGATGGTATCACTTGTAGATATACTATCCAATATTAAAGTATCACATTCAATATGACTTTTAGCGTTTTTAGCTTTTGGTAAATGATGAACTAAGCCACGATAATTAACCTTTCCACCTGCTCTAGAAACAGATTTAGAAATAATATTACTAGAAGTGTTTGGTGCTAAATGAATCATTTTTGCACCAGAGTCCAATACTTGTCCTTCACCAGCTACAGCGATTGTGATACAAGTCCCTTTCGCTCCTTCACCTTCTAATAGACAACATGGATATTTCATTGTTTTACTACTTCCAATATTACCATCAACCCATTCCATAGATGCATTTTTACCAACTTTAGCTCTTTGTGTAACTAAGTTTAAAATATTTGTTGACCAGTTTTGAATCGTTGTATAACGGCAACTTCCACCTTCTAATACAACAATTTCTACAACTCCAGTATGTAGCGAATCTTTTGAATAGATGGGAGCTGTACAACCTTCTACATAATGAATACTGGCTCCTTTATCAACAATGATAAGAGTTCTTTCAAATTGACCCATTCTTTCAGAATTGATTCTAAAATACGATTGTAATGGTTTATCTAATACAACCCCAGGTGGGACATAAATAAAGGAACCACCTGACCAACAAGCACCATTTAATGCTGCA
>JBKEBJ010000322.1:0-10294 GCA_047973105.1 Coprobacillaceae bacterium
AACTTTGGCATCTGGACGAACATTGAAACCATAAATAATTGCTTGTGAAGCAGTCGCTAATAAAACATCCGACTCAGATATCCCACCAGCAGTAGAACGAATAACATTTACTCGTACTCCATCAACATCAATTTTTTCTAATGAAGCTTTAACTGCTTCAGCAGTTCCTTGTACATCTGCTTTAACAATAATATTTAAGTCAATGATCTCTCCTTCTTTTACTTGAGAGAATAAATCATCCAATGATAAAGCAGCATTAGAACGACGCTCTTTATCTTGACGAGCCTTCATTCTTGTTTCACCAATACTTCTTGCCATCTTTTCAGATTCAAATGCCATAAACTTATCTCCAGCAACAGGAACTTCATTTAGTCCCGTAATCTCTACTGGTGTGGCCGGAGCAGCTTCTTTAATTACTTTACCAAGATCATTAAGCATTTGTCGTACACGTCCAAAAGATGTACCAACAACAATTGGATCACCAGAACGTAAAGTCCCATTTTCTACTAATAATGTAGCAACTGGTCCACGTCCTTTATCTAGTTTTCCCTCAATAACACTACCATATGCATAACGATTTGGATTTGCTTTTAAATCTGACATTTCAGCTACTACAACAAGTGTTTCTAATAATTCTTCAATTCCTAAACGTTGTTTTGCAGAGATTTCACAGTATACTGTATCCCCACCCCAATCTTCAGGCATTAATCCTTCTTCTGACATAGCACTTTTAATGCGATCAGAATCGGCTCCTTCTTTATCTATTTTATTAATTGCTACAACAATTGGTACTCCAGCTGCTTTAGCATGATCAATTGCTTCTTTTGTCTGTGGCATAACACCATCATCTGCTGCAACGACAATAATAACGATATCCGTTACTTTTGCACCACGAGCGCGCATGGCAGTAAATGCCTCATGTCCTGGAGTATCTAAGAATGTAATTTTCTTTCCGTTAACATTTACTTGATATGCTCCAATATGTTGTGTAATTCCACCAAACTCTCCATCAACAACCGTTGATTTACGAATTGTATCTAATAATGTAGTTTTACCATGATCAACATGTCCCATAATAGTAACAACTGGTGATCTAGCAATTAAATCTTCTTCATTATCAATCACTTCAATTTCTTCAAAATTAATTTCACTTACATTTGCATGCTTTTCTGTTTCAAAACCATACTCTAAACAAATTAATTCGACTTGTTCATCTGTTAAAGAAGAATTGATAGTTACCATTGTTCCTAATAAAAACAAAACTTTAATAACATTGGCAGGAGTTTGTCCTACTTTTTCTGCTAATTCACCAACAGTAATACCTTCTTCATAAACAACAACACCATCTTTAACTTCTACTTCCTCTTTTTTTGTTGGGAAGTTTGACTGCAACTGTTTCTTTTTAGTACTTCGTTTCTTATTTGTTTGTTTAGCCATACTATCACCCTCCTATTTCTTCTTTTATCTTCTTTGAAAAACCTTTATCTAAAATCCCCACTGCTACTCGATTTTCTTTCCCAATAGCATTAGAGATTTCTGAAATAGTACCGTATACAATGTATTCCACATTATAATAAGTACATTTATCACTAATTTTTTTAATACTATTTTGACTAGCATCTTCAGCAACAATAACTAAAGAAACTTCTTGTTGTCGGAGTTTATGAAATAACGTTTCGCCTGAAACATTTTTTCTAGCACGAGATGTTAATCCTAATAATTGTTGTACTTTACTATACACAATATTTCTCTAATTCTTCATAAATTGTATCAGGAATATCTACTCCTAAAGATCTACCTAATACATTTTTTTTCTTTGCTATAATCAATGCTTCTTTACTTCTTTTTAAATAGGCTCCACGCCCATTCATTTTTCCAACAGCATCAACAAAAACTTCGCCTTCTTTATTACGTACTATACGCACTAATTCTTTCTTTTGTAATTGTTCACCTGTAGCAACGCATTTTCTTAAAGGTACTTTTCGCATTTATAACACCTCTAATCTTCATCATAATATTTATCATATTCATCGTAGTCAATTTCTTCATCGTATTTACTATACTCATCATCTTCATAGTCATCATAATCATCTTCTAGCTCTATCTTAGCCTTTGGTTCTTCGATAACTTCATCAGATTCCTCGATTTCAACTACTTCTTCTACAACTTCTATCTCTTCAACTTCTGGTTCTTCAAACTCTTCTATAATTTCTTCTTCCGCTTCTTCTATTAAATCTTCTTCCACTTCAGAAAGTACTTCTTCTTGCTCTAACATTTCATTAGCAAATGTTTCTTCAAATTCATCATCTACTAAATCGTTATCTTTTTCTGCTACTGGTTCTAGTTTTAATAAACCTAATTCTGTAGCCTCAGTAACTGATTTCACATCAATCTTCCATGTTGTTAAGCGAACTGCTAATCTAGCATTTTGTCCACGTTTTCCAATAGCTAATGACAATTGATCATCAGGAACAATTGCTAAAGCACTATGTCTTTCTTCATCAAAAGTAACAGATACTACGTTAGAAGGACTAAGCGCATGGGAAATGAAAACAATTGGATCAGCAGACCATTCAATAATATCAATCATTTCACCTTGTAATTCATCAACTACATTTTTAACACGACTACCTTTTGGCCCAACGCATGAACCAATAGGATCAATATTTTCATGAGCAGTATAAACCGCCACTTTACTTCTTTCACCAGGTTCACGAGATACCGATTTAATTTCTACAGTTCCATCATACACTTCTGGAACCTCTAATTCAAATAAACGTTTCACAAAGTTTGGTTCTGTTCTACTTACTACTATATGTGTTCCTTTAGTTCCACGATCAACATCACTTACATATACTTTTAAATGTTGTCCTTCATATAAATGTTCTTTTGGAATTTGTTGATTACTTGCTAGAAATGCACCTGTTTTACCAATATTAACAATAGCAAATTTATCTTCTACTCGTTCTACAATTCCAGTAATAATATCATCTTTTTTATCAGCGAACTCATTATATAATGCTTCTTTTTCTGTTTCTCTAATTTTTTGTCTAAATAATTGTTTTGTTTGAATAGCTGCTAAACGACCGATTGTTTCAGTATCAACTTCTGTTTCAACAACATCACCAATTTGGTAATTAGTATTGATATCTCTAGCTTCATCCAAAGATAATTCTAAATCTTCATCTTCTAAATTATCCACTACTGTACGTAATTCAAAAACACGGATTCTTCCACTTTTTTCATCAATATCTACACGTACATTGGCTTCTGGGCTCATATAATTTTTCTTATATGCTTTTCCAATTGCTTCTGTTAACATTCCTAAGAATGTTTCTTTATCAATACCTTTTTCTTCAATCAATAGATTTAATGCTTCTATAAATTTTTTGTTACTAGCCACTTTAATATCCTCCTAAAATTTCACAGCTAATCTTATAAATTTAATGTTTGTATATGGCACACAAACTTTTTTCTTAATATTTTTCACTAAATATTCAAATGTAATTTCTTCTCCATCAATTTCACGAATATATCCTTCTACATCATTTAATCCATTAATAGGATTAACAAATTGTGCAAAGACATACTTATCAACTGATGCTTGTACTTGTGAAAATGTTTTCAGTGGTTTTTCTACTCCTGGTGAAGAAACTTCTAAGTAGTATTCTCCCTGAACTGGATCTTTTTCATCTAACATTTCACTGATTTTTTCACTAACAGCAACACAGGTATCCATATCTAAAAAACCTTCATTTTTTTCTACAAAAATACGTAAATACCATTCATTATTTTCTTTCACATATTCAATATCATCTAAATATACTTCATGCTCTTCTAATATAGGAGTAATCATAGTTGTAACAGTACTCAAAAGTTCCATGTTTTCTCACCTCAATCCAATAATAAAGAGTGGGTCACCCCACTCGTTCTCTATGAAACTACAAGTATTATAGCATGTTATCAACGAAAATGCAAATATATATTATTACTCTTCTTTTTAATAAATTAGTATAGAAAATCAACACGAATAATTAAGAATATTGATTCTTTTTTAACTACTATATAAACAGTATTTGTGATAGTTATAAATAAAAACATATATATCAAAAATGATATATATGTTTAAAATTAGAACAATGATAATTGGTTTTCCTCTTGCATTCCTTCGAAGACTCCCATTTTAGTAAGTATTTTAATATGCGAGTTATTCAACTTAGTTCTTTTAATAACGTCTTCCTTAGAAATAAATGGTTGCTTTATACGCGCTTCTAATACAGTGTTAGCTACAGACTCCCCTAAAAAATCAACAGCTATAAATGATGGTAATAACCCTTTTTCATCATTTGGGTCCAAAATAAATTGCGTTGGATCAGACATTTCTAAATCAATAGGATTTATATGATATCCTCTTTCAATCATTTCTAAAGCAATTTCAAACACATCCCATAATCCTTCATCTTTATTACTAGAATTTCTCTCACTACGTAATTGCTCTATTTCTTTACGGCGTGCTAGAATAGCATCTTTTCCTTGTACTAATGTTTCTAAATCAAAGAAATCACAACGTGTTGAAAAATATACCGCATAGTATTCCCTTGGATAATAAACCTTCCACCAAGCCACTCGTACAGCAGATAATACATAAGCTGCTGCATGGGCTTTTGGGAACATGTATTTAATTTTTTTACAAGAATCAATATACCATTGAGGTACATCGTGTTCACGCATCAATTCTTCATATTGTTTTTGTGGGAAAACTGCAGATGATTTCCCTTTACGTACCACTTCCATAATATCAAAAGCATCTTTATTTGGTAATCCTTTTTCAATTAAATATACCATGATATCATCACGACATCCAATAACTTCAGATAGTGTACAAGTGCCAGATTTGATTAATGTTTCAGCATTATTCAAATATACATCCGTACCGTGAGACAATCCAGATATGATAACTAAGTCATTAAAGTTTTTAGGATTTGTTTGTTCAAGCATCCCACGTACAAATGAAGTTCCAAATTCTGGTAATCCTAATGCCCCTGTTTTACAATTGATATATGTTAAATCAATATCCAATGCTTTAGTGCTATTAAATAAACTCATAACTTTTTCATCATTAGTTGGAATTGTTTTAGGATCAATATGCGTTAAATCCTGTAAAGCACGAATTACTGTTGGATCCACATGCCCTAAAATATCTAATTTTAATACGTTATCATGAATGGCATGGAAATCAAAATGGGTTGTCTTCCATGATGACGATAAATCATCAGCTGGATACTGCACAGGTGTAAAATCATAAACATCCATATTATCAGGAATAACTATAATTCCTCCTGGATGTTGTCCAGTCGTTCTTTTAACACCACCACACCCTGCAGCAATTCTTTCTAATTCTGCAGATCTCATACTATCTTCTTTTCCCATTAATTCTGCGTATCCACGTGCATATCCATAAGCTGTCTTTTCTGCTACAGTAGAGATAGTACCTGCACGATAGACATATTCCTCCCCAAACAATACTTTCGTATAGTCATGGGCTTTTGATTGATATGCACCTGAGAAGTTAAGATCAATATCGGGAACTTTATCCGCATTAAATCCTAAGTAAGTTTCAAACGGAATATTATGTCCTTCACCTTTTAATGGTTTATGACAATGTGGACAATCTTTAGGTTCTAAATCATAACCGTTAGCTACCACACCTTCTTCCATAAATTCACTATATCCACAATGTAAACAAACATAATGTGGTGGTAAAGGATTTACTTCTGTAATTCCTGACATCGTAGCAACAAAGGAAGAGCCAACGGAACCTCGCGAACCAACTAAGTAACCATCTTCATTAGATTTTTTTACTAGTTTATGAGAAATGTAATAGATTACACCAAATCCATGTTTGATGATATTTCCAAGCTCTTTTTCTAAGCGTTTTTCTACTATTTCAGGTAATGGATCACCGTACATTTTATGAGCATTTTCATAACATAATCTTCGCAGTTCTTCATCCGCACCTTCAATATGTGGAGTAAATAATTTATCATGCACAGGTTTTATTTCTTCTACCATATCTGCAATTTTATTTGTATTGGTAACAACATATTCATATACATCTTTTTCATCTAAATATGGATAACGTTCTAACATTTCTTCTGTAGTACGTAAATGTTGTGATGGGTTGAATGCTTTTGGATCACACCTGTTACATAGTGGGTGTGCTCGATGGTTAATTCCAATTGTTGGATTCGAAATAAATACATCGCGATATATTTTATCTTTTGGTTCAACAAAATGAACATCACCAGTAGCCACAATTATTTTATCTAGTTTCTTAGCCATTGTAATTAAACGTTGAATAGAAACAATTAAATTTTCTTGACTATCAATTTTTCCACGATCAATTAAATGATAATAATCATCTAATGGCTGTATTTCAATATAATCATAAAACTCCATTGCCTTTTCTAGTTTCTCATCAGATTGATTTAAAGCAGCTTCAAAGACATCACCTCGATAACAACTACTTCCAAATAGTAAACCTTCACGATACACCTCTAAACGCTCTTTAGGAATTCTTGATTCCCCATGAAAATAAACTGTATTGGATTCACTGACTAATTTAAACATATTTTTTAAACCTACTTTATTTAAAGCAATAGCCGTCATATGTGTTGGAAAGACTATTTTATAAATTCCATCTTTTTGTAAATCAGTTAAATCTAACAAATTATATTTTCCATCTTGCATTAATTGATGCAACATCATTGTAAATACACTAGCTAATACTTCAGCATCGTAGTCAGCTCTATGTGCTACATCACTATCGTAATTAACACGATATTGTCGACAAATATTACCTAATCGATATGATTTCAATGGTTTCAATATAGCTCTAGATAACGCTAAGGAATCAATAACAGAGTTTCCAATTTCTGAATAACCATGTTCTCCAAATTTAACATTTAAAAAACCAATATCAAAATTCGCATTATGTGCCACCAATATACAATCATCAAAGAATTCTATAATTTTAGGTATAAATTCTTTAATTGTAGGTGCATCTTTAACCATATCATTAGTAATACTTGTTAAATTACTTATATATGTACTTATTTTCTTTTCTGGATTAATAAAACTTTGTAAACGATCTATTACTTCCCCATTTCTAATCTTAACTGCTCCAAACTCTGTAATACCATCGTGAATAACCGATAACCCCGTTGTTTCTATGTCAAACGAAACATATGTAGCATGTTCAATTGAAGTATCAACCGGATTAAATACAATATCTAATACTGGCTCAATCATATTCATTTCAACACCATATATCATTTTAATATTATTCGCTATACTACTATGTTGCGCCTCAGGAAAGGACTGAACATTTCCATGATCCGTGATTGCGATAGCTTTATGTCCCCACGCCGCAACAGTATTAATATATTCACTAATTGTAGCAATACCATCCATTGTTGACATTTTAGAATGTGTATGTAATTCAACACGTTTTTCAGGAGCATTATCTGAGCGTGATTTTGGAGCCTTTATCACTTCTACATCTCTTGCCATAATAACTGTTTCTCTAGCAAAACTATCAAAACGAGCTTCTCCTCTTACCTTAACCCAAACTTTTCCTTTTCCGATTACTTTCATTTCTTCACGAGAATTCCCAGAATTATTTTCAAAACGTTTAACAATAATCGAATTAGTATAATCGGTCACCCATAAAGATTGAATCATTTTTCCACCTCTGGTGATTATACTATCTGTCTTAAAAACAAAACCTTTAATAACAATGTTTTTATCCATTGTATTATTATCAATCTCATCAATTGTCATTTCTGTAATCGCATTTTTCGTACGATAATTTTGTGGTTGATATGTGTTTTGTTTTGGCTCTTCACGTTGTATTTTACTCATATCAATTTCTACTGGTTGAAAAGATTCCATCTCTTGTTGAATACTTTTGAATACTTCATTGTTTTCATCAATAAAGAATGACACATCTTTTTCTATTCCAACTTGTTTAAATTCATTTATGAGTATAGACTTCATATTTTGTAATTGTTCTAATTGAATATCATTACATGCTTCAATTGTAATAATATCACTAATCTTTACGTGTTCCACTGTTAAAGAACTACATGCTGGAAACGTATCTTTTAATCTTTCTAAGATATAACCAATATATAATTGCATATCTTCATTAGTTGACACTCCATTCGTATAGGAAATAGAAAAAGAACAAGGGAAAGGAAAATTTGGTATTGATTGTAACAATGTTTGATATTCTGAAAAAGGAATATAATTATCACTTTCAATATCGAAAAAATAAGCATCATTATTGGTTACTTTAACTTTCTTTAATGTTGCTTCTTTTAAAACTTCTACTTGTTCTTCTATTTTTAAATTTTCTAATAATATTAATAAAGTATTTTCCATATTTACACCCCAAATCATTTTTCATTATAACACAAATCATTAACAATTATGATGTAATTGTTAATAAAAATATCTTTTTCTACAAGTCCTTATAAAATATTTATTTTATAGAATAAAATGGTCTGCTTAAGCAAACCATTTTCCTATATTACGTAAATATTTTTGATATATCATTAATTGTTACAAATATCATCAAACCAAATACTAGTGCTAATCCAGCTAATTGAATAACATATTTGACTTTTATTGGAATTTCTTTTCCCACTACCTTTTCAATTAACGCAAACAACACTTGGCTTCCATCTAAGCCTGGTATTGGTAATAAATTAAAGATTCCGATATTAACAGATAATCCAGCAGTTAATAATAATAGATTACTAATAGAACCAGACTCCGTTATTTGAGCCGTTGCTTGATAAATACCAGCCGGTCCTGATAATTGGCCAACAGTATTAGCTGAATCAGTTACGAGCTTAGCTAATGTAGTGAATATTAGTGTTGACATTTCTTTAAAATATTTAAAACTATATTTTACAGCTTCACCAAACGTTAATGAACGAGTTTCTTCAGATATTCCCAGTTTATAACGACTTGCTTCTTCATTATACTTAGCTTCTACTGTTTTTTTCACTTCTTGATTATTTCTAGTAATAACTACTTCCATTGTCAAAGTGTCAGTAGTCTTTCCTTCACTAATATCTATTAATACTTTTTGTATATCTTCATAAGAAGCGACTAAATATTCTTCACCATCTACAATAAATGATTGAATATTATCTCCTGCTTGTAAACCAGCTTCAGCTGCCGGATCTCCAGCAACAACATCTCCAATAATAGTAGAATTTGTTCCTGTTTCACTAAAAGAAAATACACCAATTAGTAATACTAACGCTAAAACAAAGTTCATAAAGACACCTGCTAGCATGACAACACATCTTTTCCAAGTATGAATTCCCTTCAATGTTCTTTCATGGGGAACATCTTTCATAAGTTCATTATCTTCTTGATCTGCTTCTCCAGCCATTGCGACGAATCCACCAATCGGTAATAAACGCAATTGATATTCAGTTTCTCCAACTTTTTTAGCAAATACTTTAGGCCCCATTCCTAATGAGAATTCCGCACAATATACGCCAAATGATTTAGCTGCAATAAAATGCCCTAATTCATGAATGAAGATAATTGTTCCTAATACTAATACAAATACTATAATATTAATAATCGTCTGCATTATTTCTCTCCTATCTGTTCTAAAACAAAAGCTCTGGCCCATGCATCAATACTGATTAGTTCATCCAATGATGGATTATCAATTACAGTATGATGATTTATTGCTTTTTCAACCAATTCTTCTATCATTAAAAATTCTATTTTTCCTTGTAAAAACAAACTATTTGCGCATTCATTAGCTCCATTTAAAACACATGGTAAACTACCACCCGTTCTACCTGCTTGAAAAGCTAAATCTAAGGCTTTAAATCTCCCAAAATCTGGTTTTTCAAAATGTAATGTTGCGATTTTAGTTAAATCTAAGCTATCTGCATTTATTAAAGGCCTTCTATCAGGATAAGTAAAAGCATATTGAATTGGTAATCGCATATCTGGATTACCAAGTTGTCCAATAATTGAAGTATCAACAAACTCTACCATTGAATGCACAATACTTTCTGGATGTATAATTACTTCAATTTGATCATAGGATACATCAAATAACCACTTAGCTTCAATTACTTCTAGCCCTTTATTAAACATTGTAGCACTATCTATAGTGATTTTAGCCCCCATTGACCAGTTTGGATGTTGTAATGCTGATTCTACACTAACGCCTACCAATTCTTCACGAGACTTA
>JBKEBJ010000382.1:0-3050 GCA_047973105.1 Coprobacillaceae bacterium
TGGAAATGTCAAAAATAGAAAAGTGGAGCCATTGAAATTAATTTATCGAGATAAGGCATGGTATGTGCTAGCATATTGTTTAGAGCGATTAGAGTATCAAGGATGAAAAATGTAATTTTATTAATGGAAAAGTTCACTCGTGTTTGTCCTAAAAATTACCTGTCAAAAATGACACCTATAGATGCAAAATTATTAGTAGATATAGTGTTAGAATTTGAACTACAAGTAGGATATCGATTATATGATGTGCTAAATGAGAATGCTATAACAAGATTGAAAGATAAATATCAGGTACAAATGACAGTTCCCAAAGATGAATGGCTATATAACTTTATAATGTCATTTGGTGATAAAGTGAAAATAGTAAAGCCAAAGGATATAAAGGATGAAGTGATACGTAGGTATCAAAGTGTTCTACAATATTATAATAAGGAGTAAAAAGATGAATATAAAAAATGAATTGGATAAAATACATAGTGATTATAAGGATATTCAATATAATGATATTAATATTGATCCTACTACGATCCAAACAATTATGATCAACGAGGTTGTACCAAAAGATGAAAAACAGGATTTTTATGGTGATAAAAACCCCGAGTATTTAAAAACAACTATTCCATTATTTAATAATGCAGGTGTAGATGTTCATAATATTAATGATATTCTAGAAGCAGGCATTTATATAACGAATGCTGTAAAAGTGCCAAAAGAGGGGTATACAATTGATACCAATACAATTAAGGAACATAGTTTGATTTTAGAGAAAGAGATATCATTATTTCCTAATGTAAAAGTAATTATGTTAATGGGGGATGTAGCTAAAAAATCATTTAATTTTATTTCTAAAACAAAAACAAAGAAAAATTGTGTTCCGGCAATTTCAACATATAAGTTGCGTAATACAGAGATATATTATGATAACATTCGAATACTGCCTTCGTATATTATGACAGGTAAAAATATTCTAATAGAGAAATCTAAATTTCGAATGGCAAGTGAAGATATTGCATTGATGATGAAAATAATTAAAGGAGAGTTATAATGGCAACTAGTATATTTGAGGATAAACAACAAATACCAACAATTGAAGAAGTAGAAATGTCTTTGAAAGAGGTGCTTTCTGTATGGGAACATCTCTTAGATTATATTGAACAACATTATGGTAAACTACAAAATGAATGGAAGTTTTATAGTAAAAAAGCGGGATGGACATATCGAGTATCAAATGATAAAAGAAATATCGTATTTTTAACACCCAATGATTCTTATTTTTTAGTAACTATTAATATGAGTGAGAAAGTTGGAAAACAGGTATTAAGCGCTAGTGTTTCTGAAGATGTTAAGACAATGATAAAAGAGGCGAGAGTGTATATGGAAGGGATAGGGATTTTATTAAAAATTGGGAATAAAAATGATCTTGAAGATATCAAAACCATCCTAGAAATTAGAGATACAAAAAATTAATATATTAGAAAAAGGTATGTTTATAGGTATATATCACAATATACATATAAGCATACCTTTTATATGGACTCTTTATGTTGTAGCTGAATAGATGAGGCGTTTATTAGTGTCTTTGTATCTATAGCAGAATATAGCCAATGATGTACGTCAGTGCCATCTATAATTACTGGCATTCGATTATGAATATCAGACATAGAAGAATTTGCTTCTTTTGTAAGTATAACAAAAGAACATTGATTATTAAATATTTGATAAACACCTGCGAAGTACATAGTTTCATTAGTTGGGTTTGTGAAATAATATTTTTGTTTTTCTTTAGAAGTTAATGTCTTCCATTCATAAAAACCACTAGCAGGAATGATACATCGACCATGAACTATTGCTTTTTTAAACATCTGCTTTTCAAAAATCGTTTCACTACGAGCATTAATCGTAATCCCATTATTCCAGGTGTTTGGAAATCCCCAAGTAGCTAATGTGATATTTGTTTTATTATTAGAAGCAGTGATAATAGGAACAGTATGGCTAGGGAATATTTCACCAGTTTGATACTTAGTATCTGTTCTTTTTTCTAATAATGAAATAATATAAGCTAATTGTTTAGTTGTTGGAGCAAAGAAATATCGACCACACATTGTTATCACCTCTAATAGTAGTATAACCTAAATGGGGTAAAAGCGAAAATGTTTAAACCTATATTATGATATGGTACAATATTATTAGATAGATTTATTAAGGAGGGTAACTTAATGGGATATAATATTTTCAATGGTAGCAAGTCGAAATGGTTACCATTATATGAAGAATTAAAAGAAAAAGTAGAGAATAGAATTGGAGAATTTGAAGTAAAAGAAACAAAAAATGCAATCCTTTGGAAACATAGTAGTACATTTTTAGAAATATCCACAAAGAAAGAAGTTATGATAATTGGGTTTGCATCTAGTGTTATCCATGATGATTGGCAAGCAAGTAAAATAGTTCAAACTTCAAAAAATCGGATCGTACATTATTTTGAAGTTATTAATAATTTATCATTTTCATTACTAATAGAAAGAATTATCGATGCTTACAATTTAACAAAGTCTACAAATCCTCGTAAACAAAGAGAAGCATTACCAGAGTTTAAAACAATTGAGGAATATATTAATCTTTTTAATAAAGATACAAAAGAAATACTTCTTAAGGTATATAATGTTATTAAACAAGAAGCACCAGAAGCTGAAGAAAGAGTTTCGTGGAAAATGCCAACATTTTTCCAGAAAGAAAACTTGATTCATTTTGCGGTTGGAAAAAGTCATTTAGGGATTTATCCAGGAGCAGAAGCAATTGTTGTTTTTAAGGAACAATTAAAGGCGTATAAGACATCAAAAGGGGCAATACAATTTCCATTTTCTAAACCTATCCCTTATGATTTAATTGGAGAAATTGTTAGATATCGAGTAAAACAAATAGAAGACTAAAAAGAGATGAAAATTTTCATCTCTTTTTTATATAGATAAATCTTTCTTACAAAAATATCTGATAGAAAAGTAATATATAATAACACCAATAATATAAAACACAATAAACATAAGATAACTATT
>JBKEBJ010000430.1:0-7805 GCA_047973105.1 Coprobacillaceae bacterium
TGAAAATGGAGAGCCAGGCGATAAATTAGATGTTGTATGTGAATTAAAATTACTAGCTGATGTTGGATTGGTTGGCTTTCCTTCTGTTGGGAAATCAACATTCTTATCCGTAGTTTCAAGAGCGAAACCAGAAATTGCAGATTATCATTTTACTACTATTGTACCTAATTTAGGTGTAGTACAAGCGAAAGATGGTCGTTCCTTTGTTATGGCTGACCTACCAGGACTTATTGAAGGCGCTAGTCAAGGAAAAGGACTAGGACACCAATTCTTACGTCACATTGAGCGCTGTCGTGTCATTGTCCATATCATTGATATGGGACGCGTTGATGGTCGTGATCCATATGAAGATTATGTAACTATTAATAAAGAATTAGAACAATATCAATATCGCTTATTAGAAAGACCACAAATTGTGGTAGCTAATAAGATAGATGAAGAATTAGCGGAAGAAAACTTAAAAACTTTTAAAGAAAAAGTTGGTGAAGATGTACAGGTGTTTCCAATTAGCGCAATCATTCATGAGGGTGTTGATCAAGTATTATATGCTGTTGCTGATGCGTTACAAACAGCTCCAACATTTACTATGGAAGAACAAGAAGAACATACAGTTCTTTATACAATAAAAGAAGAAAGTACAAATGCCTTTAAGATTCATAATGAGGGTAATGGGAATTGGAGTATTACTGGCGCTAGAATAGAACGATTAGTAGCGATGACTTCATTAGTAAGTGATGACAGTATTAAACGTTTAGCGATTAAAATGCGTAACATGGGAATTGATGAAGCACTGCGCGAGGCTGGTGCTGAAGATGGTGATACTGTTCGTATTTTAGATTGGGAATTTGAATTTATGGATTAAGCAAATTAAAAACTAAAGGAAACTTTAGTTTTTATTATTTTGTGCTATAATAAATAAGAGACTTTTTTAGAACAAAGAGAGAAAAAACAAAGGAAATATTACTATCATTTCTGTAGTATAATAGTAATATGAAATAGGAGTAATTATGTATAGTTATATAAGTGGAAAAATAGTAGATATTCAAAACAACCATATTGTAGTTGATAATCAAGGTATGGGATACATGCTTTTTGTAAGTAATCCATATGCATTTAAAAGAGATGAAGAGAAACTAATATATGTATACCAACAAGTAAAAGAAGATGATATTTTACTATTTGGTTTTGAAACAAAAGCAGAAAAAGAATTGTTTTTAAAACTAATTTTAGTAAAAGGGATTGGTTGTAAAACGGCAATCGGTATTTTAGCGACAGGTGATATAGGAGCCATTATTAGTGCTATTGAGACTTCAAATGTTACATATTTAAAAAAGATTCCAGGAATCGGACCAAAAGCTGCACAACAAATTATCTTAGATTTACAAGGTAAGTTTAAAGGTGTAACAACTGAAATTGTAGAAACGCATCAAGAATTAGATGAAGCTTCTGAAGTATTATTAGCCTTAGGTTATAAAAAGAAAGATATTGACAAAGTAATGGCAACATTATTAAATGAGAAATTGGATACTAATGGTTATGTGAAAAAGGCATTAGGGTTATTAGTGAAATAGTTTTGATAGAAAATACAGAGTTAAGTAGTGAGGAGAGTATATGTCTAGAGATGAAATATTAGATGTAAATAACATAGAAGAAGAGGATAGTAGCTTAAGACCTAATGATTTTGAAGAATATGTTGGGCAGGAGAGTTTAAAAGAAAATTTGAAAGTTTTCGTTGGTGCTGCTAAGATGCGTGATGAATCTTTAGATCATGTCTTGTTATATGGGCCTCCTGGTCTAGGAAAGACAACGATGTCGATGATTATCGCTCATGAAATGGGAACCAATATTAAGATAACAACGGGTCCAAGTATTGAAAAAACAGGGGATTTGGTGGCTATTTTAACTTCTTTAGAACCAGGTGATGTTTTATTTATTGATGAAATTCATCGTTTAAATAAGGTTGTAGAAGAAATTTTATATCCTGCTATGGAAGACTTTTGTGTTGATGTGGTTATAGGTAAGGAAGCGGCAACGCGTTCGGTTCGAATTGATTTACCACCATTTACATTAGTTGGAGCAACAACAAGAGCTGGAGATTTATCTGCACCTCTTAGAGATCGTTTTGGGATTGTTTCTAAGTTAGAATATTATACAGAAGAAGAACTTCATAGAATAATTGATCGAACTAGTAATGTATATCAAATGAAAATGGAAGATAAAGCTAAAACAGCGTTAGCGATGCGTTCACGAGGAACACCACGTATAGCGAATCGTTTATTCCGTAGAGTTCGAGATTTCGCCCAATTTTATGGTGATACACATATTAATGAACAAAGAACTATTGAAGCATTAGATCGTTTAAAAGTTGATGAATTAGGCTTGGATGACGTAGATCATAAGTATTTATTAGGCATTATTCATCGTTTTCAAGGCGGCCCTGTTGGTGTAGAATCAATTGCAGCCTCAATAGGAGAAGAACCTCAAACATTAGAAGATGTATACGAACCATATTTATTACAAATTGGATTAATTAAAAGAACTCCTCGTGGTCGAATTGCAACCGATGCAGCGTATAAACATTTACATATTAAGCAGGAATTGAAATAATTCCTGTTTTTTTATTTTAAGGAGGTATAATGAAAAAAACAGAATGGATTGCTTTTGTTATATTTGCGATAGTTTCTTTGGGGTATCGTTTTAATATGCCTAAAGAGAGTATAGAATCAATAGAAACAGTAATAGAGATTAATGTATATATAGAAGGTAAAATATCAGAAATACTAACATTTGATTATGTTGCGACAATAGAGGATGTTTTTAATAGAATTCCAATTGATAATATTTATGGTTTTGATAATCAGTATGCATTACATGATAAACAAGTATTATACATTCCAGAAAGTGAGATAATGGAGGAATTGATTTCATTAAATAATGCGTCAGAAGAAGAGTTAATGTTAATACCAGGAATTGGACCTAAAACAGCCGAAAATATTATAAATTATAGAAATATTTCTCCATTTCAGGTAATAGAAGATATTATGAATATTGGCGGTATTGGTGAAAAAACATATTATAAGATAAGAGGGTATTTATGTATATGAAATACAAGTTTTTTTATGTTTGTGTAGGAATTTTAATTATATTAGTTGGAAAATTATACCATCCTATTATTTATAGTTTAGGGTTATTATATATTTGGTTTTTATATTCTCATTTTGGGTTAAAAATTTGTTGTACATATTTTGTTTTAAGTTTAGTTTTTGTTGCTTGTTTACAGTATCCAAAGATGTGTGAAGAACCAATTGTTTCAGGAACAATCATCGCTAAAGATGAGAAATATATAGTAATTAATCATGAGGATGCAAAAATTAAGGTGTATGGTGATTTTTTAGATTATCGAATAGATGATTATATAAAAGTTGAAGTAGACTACTTTGATATCGCAAAAGTACGTAATGACAATGCTTTTAATTATCAAAGATATTTATATGGACAAGGAATTATGCAACAAGCATATTGTCAAAATGTAATCGAACATACTTCTAGAAGTACTATATTTACATGGTTACAAAACAGAATTGGGGAAACATCAGATATTGAAAACTATACCTCTTTATTTCTACTAGGAATAAAAACAGAAGAGATGGAAGGGATTTATAGTTCTTTAACTAATTTATCAATTGTTCATATTTTTGCATTATCTGGAATGCATATTCATATTTTGAAACGTTGGATACATAATATTCTACGTTTTTTTATTAGTGATAAATATTTAACGTATGTTATTTTAGTGATTATTGGGGGATATTTGTATTGTATTCCTGAGAATATATCCTTTTTAAGAGCGTATTTAGTAATGGTGATTTATACTTTTGGTAAACGGTACATTACTAGATTGGATGCTCTTGCAATAGCTTGCATGTTAATGTTTTGGAAGAATCCATATGTAGTCTATAACATCTCCTTTATTTTTTCTTATATCATGTATTTTTTTGTTTTAGTTCTTGGTAAATATAAGTATGATACATGGTTATTATATATTGTATCGATTCCAATAATTTTACAATTACAGTATCGATTACAGGCTACAGCGATTGTGTTAACATTTATTTTTACACCCATGATTAAAATTCTATATATGCTTTGTTTATGGTATATTGTTTTAGGAAGTATTATTTCACCACTCATTCAATTGGTTATTTATGTTACAGAAAGTATGATTATTTTAAGTGATGTTTTAACAGTATATATTCCATTTTCTAAACCTACATTATTTTTCACGTTTGTGTTCTATTTTATTATTGGGCAGGCAATTATTAAAATAAATACAAAGAAGAAATGTACATTGGAGATTTGTAAAGTTTGTTGCTTATTATGTATTTTTTATTTAACTTCTAGATATCCTATTGCAGGAAAAGTGGTGATGATAGATGTTGGTCAAGGAGATTGTTTTTTAATTAAACAACCGTTAAATAAAGGGACGATATTAATTGATACAGGTGGACTTAAAAATCGTGATATTGCTAGTGATACACTTATTCCCTATTTACGAAGTGAAGGAATCGTTACTATTGACTATATTTTTATATCTCATGATGATTTTGACCATAATGGGGCTTTAGAAAGTTTAGAAAAACAATTTCCTATCACCAATATTATTACAACATATCAGGAGGATATGAAAATCGGAGATGTAGTTATTACTATGTATCCATTACAGTTACCAACAATGGATACGAATGCAAATTCACTAATATTTAAAGCAGATATTAATAATATTTCGTATTTATTTACAGGAGATATAGGGGTGGAGGAGGAACAAGTATTATATGATACATATGGGGAGATAGATGTGGATGTTTTAAAGATACCTCATCATGGTAGTAAGAATAGTACAAGTTATCCATTATTACATATGACAACACCAAAAGTGGCACTCATTAGTTGTGGAGAAAATAATTTCTATGGTCACCCACATGAAACAGTGATTGATAAATTAAAGCGATATGGGATTCATACTTATCGAACAGATAAAATGGGAATGGTAACGATATGGTATGTAGGTAATGTAAATTATATTTTTCCATGACTTTATCTAGCAGATACGATATAATAAAGTGGGTGAAAAATATGATACTAGTAATTTATGGTGAAGAAAGAATATTAATGCAACAAAAGTTAAATGCTTTGAAAAAAGAACATGACTGTAATGAAGATAATATGAATTATTCCGTTTATCATGCAGATGAGGATGGAATGGAAAGCGTGTATGAGGATTTAATAACTCCATCCTTTTTTACAGAAAAAAAGATGGTTGTTTTAAAAAATCCTTACTTTTTGACTACTAAAAAAGAAAAAAAAGAGAATACTGATATTGAAGTTTTTAATTCTTGTTTATCAGCGGATTTAGAAAATGTTATTTTTATTATCTATCATGATGTACATAATTTTGACGAACGTAAGAAGCTAGTTAAGGAATTACGCAAAAAAGCAACGATTTTTGAAATAGAAAAAATGAATCATTATAAGCTATCAGAAACAGTTAGAAAAGCAGTTTTAAGACGTGAGTCAACAATTTCTGATGATGCACTACATTTATTATTAAGTAGAATTGGTTCAAATCTAACAATGGCTATTATGGAAGTAGATAAGCTATGTTTATATACAAAATCAATTGAAGTGCAAGATGTAGATGCTTTAGTAACAAAACCATTAGAAGAAAATGTTTTTGATTTAACTAGTGCAATATTAAATAAGGAACACCAAAAGATTTTCTCTATATATAAAGATTTGATGACATTAAATGAAGAGCCAATCAAATTGATAGTATTATTAGCCAATCAAATGCGTTTATTATATCAAGTAAAAATATTAGATCGTAAAGGTTATACGGATAAGGAAATAGCGAAAATGTTATCTATCAATCCATATAGATTACGATATATAAGACAAGAAGGAAGAGATTTTCAAGTACAAGATTTATTAGAAAGTTTACATACTTTATCAGATTTAGATATTGCTATAAAAACTGGGAAGATTGATAAAAAACAAGGATTAGAACTATTTCTAATTCGTATATAGGAGAGTTATATGGAATCATTAAAAGAACTGTATAAAATTGGATCTGGACCTTCTTCATCGCATACCATGGGGCCACAAAGAGCAGCGTTAGAGGTACAAAAGAAGTATCCTAGTGCTAAACATTATGAAGTATATTTATATGGTTCTTTATCTTTAACAGGTAAAGGCCATTTAACAGATTATATTATTGAAAAAACATTGGGGAAAGAGAATGTGAATGTACACTTTAAAAGTGATTCATTAGATTATCACCCTAATGGAATGGTATTTGAAATATATGATAAACAAAAACAATTATTAGATACTGTAACTGTCTACTCTATAGGTGGAGGAAGTATTCTTTTTGAAGGAATGGAAGATACAAAACAAAAAGCTGTCTATCCACATTATAATATGCAAGAAATTATTGCATATGTGGAAGAAGAAAGAATTTCTTTATATGATTATGTTTTACGCCATGAGGATGCAGATATTGAGGAATATTTACTCAATATATTAGAAACTATGTTTAAGAGCGTCGAAACTGGACTATCTATAGTTGGTACTATTCCAGGGAGGTTACAATTAAAACGTGTTGCGAAGTGTATGCATCAACAAGCGGTAAACACAAGAAGAGAAAGTGAAAGAGAACGATTATTAATAAGTAGTTATGCCTATGCAGTCAGTGAACAAAATGCTTGTGGACAAACAATTGTTACTGCTCCTACTTGTGGGGCTAGTGGAGTTATGCCAGCAGTTTTATATTACTGTTATAAACAACTTGAAATTCCTAAAAAAGAGTTAGTTAAGGCATTAGGAGTAGCGGGAATTTTTGGGAATACAATAAAATATAATGCAACGATATCTGGTGCTGATGGTGGTTGCCAAGCAGAAGTAGGTAGTGCTTGTTCTATGGCGGCAAGTGCCTATGGCTGGGTATTAGAATTATCTAATTCTTTGATTGAATATTCTGCTGAGATGGGTCTAGAACACAATCTTGGATTAACTTGTGATCCAGTAGGAGGATATGTTCAGATTCCTTGTATCGAAAGAAATGGATTTGGTGCTTTACGTGCTATTGATGCTGCATTGTATGCAAAACAATTAGGGTATTTACGAAAGAATAAGATATCATTTGATGCCGTAGTTAGAGTTATGAAAGAAACAGGAAAAGATTTAAGTAGTGATTATAAGGAAACTTCTTTAGGTGGCTTAGCTAAGGAATATGGAATTATTGATGAAAACTAATTCGCTATATATTCATATTCCTTTTTGTGAAACTATATGTAGTTATTGTGATTTCTGTAAAATATATTATCAAAAAGATTTAGTTAATAATTATTTAAAGATGTTACATGAAGAATTAAAGGCATTATCAATTACCTCTGCTTTAAAAACAATCTATATTGGAGGAGGAACACCCAGTAGTTTATCTAATCAACAATTAGAATATTTACTAGAGATGATATCGTCATATATAGATTCCAAAACCGCAGAAATTTGTATAGAAGTTAATCCGGAGTCAATGGACACAGAAAAACTTAAAATTCTAAAAAAAGGAAAAGTTAATCGACTTAGTATAGGTGTGCAAACATTTAATGAGGAAATACTAAATGTGTTGGAAAGAAAACACTCAAATCAACAAGTATTTGAATTGATTGATGAAGCACAAAAAATAGGATTTACTAATATCTCTATAGATTTAATGTATGGACTACCTAACCAAACTATAGAAGATATCA
>JBKEBJ010000437.1:0-1608 GCA_047973105.1 Coprobacillaceae bacterium
CAAGTCAGTTGCTCTACCAGATTGAGCTAAGTCGGCAATTTATGGTGGAGGTTAACGGGCTCGAACCGCTGACCCTCTGCTTGTAAGGCAGATGCTCTCCCAACTGAGCTAAACCTCCATAGTGCTTTTATATATTAGCATTTACCAATATTTTAGTCAACATTTTTTATGAAAATATAAAAGAAATATTGTTAGTTTAACATAATGATTGTCTTATAGATTTGAAAAGTGATATGATGTTATTGAATAATGATAGTATTGGGGGTAAATCTATGTCATATACAATTAATTTAACAAATCATCAAGATATTATTATATCCATGAATGGTGAACATAATTTTCCTAAGGCATATAGTCATATTGTTAGTGATATTAAATCAACTAGATATGAAGAATACGCTGAATACATATTTATTGGAATTAAGTATTTAGAGTTTCCTAAATTGAACGATCAAACATTTGGAATAGTGATTCATCAACAACAGATGCATATCCTATGTGCAAATGAGAAAGTATATGATTATTGTAAAAGGGTAACTGAAAAACAGGTGATAGAATCTTTTGATCATTATGTTTATGAACTGTTACGTTCTTTATTTACAAAAGATATTGAATATTTGGAATCGTTAGAATTGAAAATGAGTACAATCGAAGATCGATTATTATTAGATAAAAAAGAAAATTATACTAAAGAAATTATTCGTTTACGAAAGCAATTATTGTTGTTAAAAAGATATTATGCACCTGTAAGTGACATGTTAGAACAATTTTTAGGAACAGATAATATAAACTTTATTGAAAAACATCAACAACATTTAACGTTATTAATGCATAGAATTGAACATTTGAATCAATATGTTATTACTTTGCGTGATTACATTACGCAAATACGTGAATCCTTTCAATCACAACAGGATATTGAGTTAAATCGAATTATGAAAATATTTACAGTTTTAACTGCTATATTCTTACCTTTAACATTAATTGTAGGGTGGTATGGAATGAATTTACAGATGCCTGAAAATTCATGGACATATGGTTATCCAATGGTTATTGCATTAAGTATTCTTATAGTTATAGGAACAATATATTATTTTAAAAGAAATAAATGGTTTTAAAAAAGGTCTTGCGACCTTTTTATTTTGCACCTGGTTTTCCAAGTAATTTAAACATGTTTGCTTTATATACTTCTACACCTGGTTGATTAAATGGGTTTACATCTAATAAATATACAGACATTGCACATGCAAGTTCAAAGAAATATACCATATATCCAAAACCATGCGCATCCATTTTATCAATAGTTAATAAGATGTTTGGAACATTTCCTGTTACTACGTGTGCATCAATTGTTCCTTCACAAGCTTTTTTATTAACATAGTCTACAGATTTTCCAGCTAAGTAATTTAAATTGTCTAAATCTCCTTCATCATGAGGAATTGTGACATCTAATGCTGGATTTTTTACTTGTAAAACTGTTTCAAATAAAACTTTTGTTCCTTCTTGAATGAATTGTCCTAATGAATGAAGATCAGTTGAGAAAGTAGCACTAGTTGGTAATACACCTTTTTCTTCTTTCCCTTCAGATTCACCAAATAATTGTTTCCA
>JBKEBJ010000439.1:0-5022 GCA_047973105.1 Coprobacillaceae bacterium
CAAGTCAGTTGCTCTACCAGATTGAGCTAAGTCGGCAATTTATGGTGGAGGTTAACGGGCTCGAACCGCTGACCCTCTGCTTGTAAGGCAGATGCTCTCCCAACTGAGCTAAACCTCCATAAACGCTACCTTGATAGTATAACAATTTTATATTGATAGGTCAATTGTTTTTTTATACTTTTTTTCAGTTATTTTTACTTACTATTTAGTTTATGCAAAATTTGAAAATAAATGCATTATTTTTTTAATTATCTATCTATACATTTAATAACAAATACGTTATAATGCGCATATATATAGGTATTGTATACAATTTATAAGGGAGAAATTATATGGCTATATTTGATTTATTAAGAGAACCTATGAAAACGGCTGGTGGTTATGTTGCGGGAGGTAAACCACTTCCAGCGGCTCCTAAAGGAGTCATTCCTGCAAAGCTTAATGCTAATGAAAATCAATTAGGTCCTTCAAAGAAAGTTTTACAAGCAATACAAGATGAATTAGAAAATATTAATCTGTACCCTTTTGAACAAATAGGTTTAACAAGAAGAGCATTAGCTGAGTGGTTATCATTTGAACCAGAGAATATTCGTATGGCTAATGGTTCTATGGCTTTAATATGTGCCATTGGAGATGTTTTCCTAAATGTTGATGATGAAGTTGCAATGTGTACACCAAGTTATATGGCTTATTATTCTTTACCAGGTCGCTACGGTGCTAAACTAATTGAAGTTCCAAACAAGAATTTCGCTACGGATGTAGAAGGATTATTAGCTGCTATTACTGACAAAACAAAACTTTGTATTATTGTTAATCCAAACAATCCTACAGGTGGTAAGATATCAAATGCAGAATTACAATATTATATGGATAATGTTCCTGAACATGTTATTACTATCATTGATGAAGCGTATATTGAGTGGGTCGATGAAGACGATTATCAAAACGCAACTAAATATGTAAGAGAAAATAGAAATGTTATTGTATTACGTACCTTCTCAAAAATCTTTGGTTTAGCTGGTCTACGTTTTGGTTACGCTATTACAACACCAGAAATATCAAAATATTTAGGAGTTGTAGAAGCTAATTATGGTCCTGATCGTTTAGCACTAGTAGCTGCTAGAGTAGCTGTTAAAGATACAGAACATTTAGCAGCATCATTGAAAAATAATACCGATGGTCGTAACTATTTAACAAAGGAATTAAAAGCTTTGGGATTTGATGTTATTGAATCATCAGCAAGCTTCATTTACTTTGCCCCAAAAATGGATACTGCATACTTACTTGATGAATTAAATAAAAGAGGCGTATACATTCGTGATTTTGGTATGGTTTATACACGTGTTAGTATTGGCCTTCCTCATCAAAATGAACAGTTTATTACAGCTCTAAAAGATATCATAAAATAAAGCAACTTTCGTTGCTTTATTTTTTTAGTTTACCTTGTTTTAATAAATTCAGTAATGTTGTATTTTGTTCAGCAGTTCCACTGTAGTTAGAAATACCATTCTTTTGTGCTAATATTTTTCTATTAGCGAAAGAACTATCAATATTAGCTGCTTTTAATCCATCAACCAAGCTATCACCTCGGTAGCCACTAGATACTGTATTTTCATTATTGTTATTTGTACTTCCTTTTGATAATCCAAAGCCTCCTACAATACCTGTTACTATCGCAGCACTAATTTTATCTTTATTATTTTCATATGTTTCCATATCTGCTTTAGTATCAATAAAACATACTTCTAATAATGCACTAGAAACGCCTTTGTTCTTACATGTTTTAATAACTAAGAAATCCGTAACTTTAACCCCTCTATTACGATAGAATGGTTCTAAATTACTAAGAATTTTTTGTTCCACAGAAGTACCACGTTCTTGAGAAGTTACATATATTTCACTACCTGTTCCCCCTCCTGCATTAAAATGCACTTCTAAAACATAATCAAAATCAAAGCCTACTTGCCATGCACCTTTTTGAACATCTTGATAGGCATTTCTTTCAACTGGGTATACTGTCACATCAGCGTAAGTTGATAATAATGGAGCCATCTTTTGAACGACTTCAATCGTTAAATCAGCTTCTTTATATCCATTACCAACTGCACCACTATCACCTGCACCGTGTCCACTAATTAGTAATACTTTCATATTCCACCTCCTTCATCGCTTTAGTTAAGCTATATAATATATATGCATAAACAAATCTTACTCTTGTTTATTCACCTATTTTCTAATTCTTTTAATTGCATTAACTTATCTTGTAATTTTTTAGGTATAGGCAATCCTAATTTACTCGCATTCTCTAAAATACTTATTCCTTCATTAGCGATATAGAAATAACAAACTAGTGTTCTAAACATCCATGTATCATTATTCATTAACCGCTCTAACCAGACTGCTGCAATCAATATAAACACAATTAAGAATTTCTTCATTAATCCCTTCATTCCTAATTGACTAGAAATATTCTTTGTAATATACGCATAAATCATTCCTGTAATGTAATCTAATATCATAAATACACAGAGTACAATAACTGCAATATCCCAATCTCCAAATATATAGGTAAGTATAGTAGCTAACACTGCAATCATACTATTAAATATCGTTAGTAATTTATCCATTATTATCCTTTCTAAGCTGTTCGTACCCACCTATATACGGTTATATATGGTGATAAGTTATTATGGGATTTTCCACCACCTGTTGAAGATGTTGGATCAACCTTCTCTACCTCTGTACTGCCAGCTACTTGGCTATGTGGAACAGATATTTGTGCCCAATAATTACGTGGGTAATGATTGTGTGTATGCGCAGGTATTTCATCAACAGTTAGTGCATGTACTTTAGAACCACCTAATTTTTTTATAGTGTTAAATTCTGCTTGCGTAGAATCCAATCCAACAGTAGTTCTACCATTACCAAATCTTTCCCAAGTCCCACCAATAGCACTATTTGGATCAATTATTCTATCGAATTCTACTATAATTCCTATAGGATACATTATATCCAGTAAAGATTTATCATTATAATATAAAACTCCATTAACCTCTACTTTTCCATCACCAATAAACAGTTCAAACAATCCCTTAAGTAATATTACTTGTGCTGTATCTCGATAAAATTCATCCTCAACATACACTTCTATATCATAAGTCTCTCCTACATCAAAGGAACCAATAATATTATTATAATTAAATATAGTATTATCCTTAGTTAACACCTTAGTTATATATGCTCCCCACACACTAGCTGATGTTTTCTTAGTTCTAACTTTCATCACTAATGTATCATTTTTATTTATTCCATCTATATTTAATCTATCAAATGTTCCAGTTAATTTTAACTGTGCTTGTTCTTCAACATCGTTAACTCGAAACATTTCGATATGTGTGATTTTTGGTGATTCATAATTTATAAACCTTATAAAGGGTTTATGTATTCCTGTATTTGTTGAAATAACATTGTTAGTGGCTATTATTGGGGTATCATTTTCATACACATTTTCTTCTATTTCAACTATGTATTTATTTATTGTAGCCCCATTTTTAGCCATTGCATTACACTCAACTTGTATCATTGATACATCTTGAACTATCCATTGATTGTTTTGAGTTTTATTAAACGCCATTGATATATCCTTATAGGAAATACTATTTATTGTGGGTTTATTTATAATTTGATTTATATTAAATATAATTGATGATTGTGTATCTCCTAATCTTTTACCACTCTCGTATGTTTCAATAGTTACATACCCTTTAATACTTACACCATCTCCAAGCAATTGGTATAACTCATATAATTGAGATTGAGAAAATTTTATTTTTAAAGGGTACTTTAAATTGGTACTCTTAAAATCCATTAAACTATAAAATTCTGTACCATCTATTATTAATTTCAAATTATTAGTGAAGTTATCACTATAAGTATATACTATCGTATCAAAATCACTTTCAATAGTAGTACTTGAATCATTAATATAGCTAAATCCTGTTGTTTTAATCGTTATTGGTCTACGTATTATTACACTTCCATCTCTTCCCCATAGCTCTACATTAAAAGTATAACTTTTGCCAGGTGCTAATCCAGTAATTGTATTAGCACCATTTAAACAGTTATCTTTATATAGAGTTCCTGTTGTATTCAAAATCCTAACATACCAATAATTATATGGGCTAGTATACGAAATATGGAATGTTGCCGTATCATGAGTAACTTCAGATAGTGTCGCTGATAACGTTCCTTCCGGTACTGTTAATACTGGTAATCCAATATTCCCACTACCATTAATATAACTACTTGAAACAGAGGTTCCAATAGAATGCCATTGACTCCTAACATCGGTTCCCCACGCTAAATCAAACGAACCAGAACACATAACCCCACTAAATTGTCCAGCACTTAAAGTAATATGAGTTGGCACTCTTTGTTCAGATGTATGAAATTTGTAATATAAATTATTTACTGCTAACGATACCCCATTAGCTTTTCCATACCATTGAAAATTGAAATCTACATGATATTTCAAATTGGGATATACTCCACTTATATATTCATTTGTGTTTATCACATAATCCCACCATGAAGGCAAGTTCGTTCCCATATGAAATCTTGTCATTTTATCCCTCCTTTATTTTTTTATATAAGCAAAACCTAAACCCGTTTTACTTCCCACTGTTTTTGCATATGCTTTGACAATACCTATTTGTACATCACTCGTTGCAACTAATCTATTTACTTCGGTTGTATCTCCATTTAATGAAAATACTCGTTTATCTCTTTCATAGCCTGCAAATTCAACAGCATTAATAACCGTACGATTTTCCGTATCATCTTGTGATACTGTAATTCCTGTTTTATCTATTTTTACATTTGTAGTATATATCTCGTCATTACTTGATGACCATTGTTGTGAAATCTCACCATCATTGGCCATAATATCTGAAATCAACAGACTTTCATTATCACTATATATTTCAATTATTACTTGTGTACTCTTAGCTAAGATTGGTAAAT
>JBKEBJ010000138.1:0-7915 GCA_047973105.1 Coprobacillaceae bacterium
AGGAAAATCTCCATCGTCATGGTCTTCTTCATCTTTTAAAGCAGAAGTACTGTACTTAGCTGTTAATGTCTCTACCTTCTCATGAGTTTTATGAATAGATGTTGCTGCTAAATCAATTTAATCATCACTTTATTCGAATCCAGTTGCAATTACTGTAACAATGATATCGTCATCTAAATTTTCATTAATTGCGATTCCTAAGTATGTATTAATATCTTCTCCAACTTCTTGGGTAATTGTTTGTAATGCAATATTTGCATCATATAATGATATATTTGGTCCACCTGTTACATTAATAATAGCATCTTTAGCGCCAGCTACTGATACTTCTAATAATGGTGAAGAAATGGCACGTTTAGCTGCTTCTTTAGCTTTATCATCTCCAGATGACATACCAATTCCAATTAGTGCATTTCCACGATTTTTCATAACTGCAGATACATCAGCAAAGTCTAAGTTAATGAATGCTGGAATAGCAATTAAATCTGTAATAGTTTGCACCCCTTGACGTAATACATTATCAGCTTCTCTAAATGCTTCTTGCATTGGACGTCCACCAATTAATTGTAATAAACGATCATTAGATACAACAATAATAGAATCAATATTTTGTCTTAATTCTTCCAATCCTGATAACGATTGTTTTTTTCTTTTTAACCCTTCGAAAGTAAATGGCTTTGTAATTACTGCAACTGTTAAAGCTCCTAATTCACGAGCTACTTTAGCGAATACTGGAGCAGCACCTGTTCCAGTTCCTCCACCCATTCCAGCTGCGATAAATACCATATCAGCACCTTCTAGAGCTGTTCTAATTTCTGCTTCAGATTCTAAAGCAGCTTTTTTACCAACTTCTGGATCTCCACCTGCTCCTAAACCTTTTGTTAAATCACTACCTAATATAATTTTATTTTCCACTGGTGAACGACGTAGTACTTGAACATCGGTATTAGCGACATAAAATTCTACTCCTTGTACACCTTCTTCAACCATTCGGTTAACAGCGTTGTTTCCACCACCACCAACACCAATGACCTTTATTCTTACTACTTGTTCAAAATCAAATTCTGCATCCATATAATATTACCCTCGCTTTTTATAGTTTAATCTTCATTAAAAATCGAATCAAAGAAACGATTTATTCTTCTACCTGTAGTTTGTTCTTTACCTTTACTAGTTGATTTGGTTAATCCCTTGAATCGAACTGACATTGTGGAACTGACATCTGGTAACATAAGTGATGACTCATAATCACCTAGAATCTTAGCACGTTCTCTTAAATAATATATCATACCAACAGATGATACCAAAGACATATCTCTAGCACCTATCGTATCAGGTCGATATACACGAACTGGAGCATTCAACACTTCTTCCGCAATTGCATCCAACATTGCTAACTCTCCACCACCACCAACAATCAAAGTTTCATAACTATTACCATTATCCATAATTACAATTTTATCTCTAATCTTTTCCATTACATCATAAGCAGTTTCCTGTAAGAAATCAGCCAAGTCTTTCTGTGTAAATTCTCGAATAGAACCATCTTGTAATCTTGTTGTATGAATAATATCTTCTTGTCCTAAACTGCTATCCAATGAACCATATTTAATTTTATATGTTTCAGCTTGATCCATAGATATTTGCATGTTTCTTGCAATATTTCTAGTAAAACCATATCCTCCAACAGGACTAACGGTTAGATATTTTAAATATCCATCTTTATAAAAAGAGATAGTTGAGGTTTTATACCCCATATCAATTAACAATGCACCTTCTTGTAAATAGACAGCATCAAACGCTTCTTTAGCACACGAGAATGCATTAATACTTATATCTAAAATTCCTAATCCAGCTTTTTCTACTGCTGAAATATAAGGATATAATATTTTCTTATTGGTTGTGATAATCAAAGAATCAACAATTAAATTTCTAGAATTCTGATTTATTGGTGCTTCAATATTGGCACCACTATCACTATGGTATTTAACAGGTATAATTGATACTATTTCTTCGTCTGCAGATTTTTCAAAACGAGATGACAGACGTAATACTCTAATAATATCATCTTTGGTAATCTTAGCACCTGATTCGCCTAAACTAATGCTACTATCACTCTGATATAATTTTGTTTGTAGAGCTGGTATATTCAGTCCTACAGTATGTATTTTGGTTTCTAAAGAAGCTTCTGCACCAGCAATTAATTTAAGAATATCATTAACGACTAATCTTTCATCTTCAACCATTCCTTTTTTTATACCATGACTGGGAATTTTCTTCGCATATAAAATATTAATATTTGCGCTTACAGATTCACCAATTAATAGTTTCATTGTAGAGCTACCAATGTCTAAGATAGCATAAATATCTTTCATTGCAAATCTCCTTTGTTAAATACTATTATTATCATAGCATAAAATGAAACAGAATAAAACCTATTTCCTCACGTCTAAACGACTTTTTTACTTGACAAGTTTGAAAATATAAAATCTATTATTCATATTAGAAATAGACGTTTATATTTCAGTAATAAGTGTTATTACGACTGCATCTTGATAGTCATATAAGTTACTATTCATATATCCATCATTACAGTATCGTATTTACATAATAATAAAAGATATTGATAAACAGAGCACATGCTTCTATTTCATCAATATCTTTTTATTCGTATGGATTATCATCCGCATAGACTTTATTTCCTACAAAATCATAGTACTTTTTATCTGGATATTGATTGATAGCAATCGCATACTTATCACCAGATAATTGTTCTGCCATATCCTCTATACGAAGATACAACATTTTACCATCATCCATATTAAATTGACATCTAGTTGCATCTGCATTTTTTGGAGAGTAATGTATTTCTGAAATTTGATTACGCACTTGAGATGGAATTTTAGCATATTCTTTCGCAAATGATTTCAACAACTCCTCATCCACTGAAAAAATTTGAGGGCAGCCAGTCAACTTTATTTCTGTATCAGTAGAAGTATTCGCAAAAGAATCTCCTACTTCATCAACAATATATGTAGTTTCACCTATCTTACTATACGCAATAATAGAGGTTTCTTTTATGGTGATATCAATGTTTCCCAGAATATCCTTACTAACGTTAACATCTTTAATTCCTGGTATATCATTAATTTTATTTTCCATTGTTTTAGTTGATTGAAATAAATAGAAACTACTATGCTCTTTTACACCTGTCGTTTCTTTAATCACTTCTGTTGTTATTCTATCATTTCCATGAACTTCAATAGATTTCACTTTACTTATATCTGTAACAAAATAAGCAACCACAAGTAATAAAACCAATACAAAAAGTATTCGTCTTCTTAACTTTTTACGTTTTCTTTTCTTACGATTTTGTAGCTCAGCATGTACTTGGCTACGATCGTGTTCATTATAAATGTATTGTTGCTTTTTCGCCATAACTATCCTACTCCCAATTTACAAAACAAACTTCTTGTTTTAATTCTACTCCAAACTTTTCTTTTACTTGTTGTTTAATAAAAATAATTAATTCATAAATATCTTTAGCACTTGCATAACCATTATTAACAATAAAATTAGAATGTTTAGGAGATACTTGCGCTCCACCAATTTCATAACCTCGCATACCTGCATCATCAATATATTGCCAAGCAGCTTTATCCTCTGGATTTCTAAAGATACTACCTGCGCTTGGAAGATTCCAAGGTTGTGAAGACATTCTTCTTTCTTTACGATCATCTAAGACTTCTTTTATTTCTTTAGGATTACCTGTAGTTAATGTAAAGGTTACAGATAAGACAATCCAATTTTTATTTTTTTGTAAGATCGAATGTCGATATGAAAATTTCATTTCTTCTTTATTCAATACTTTTATTTCTAGGTTTTCATCAAGAATTGTAACGCTCTCAATTACATTTGAGATATTTGATTTATAGGCTCCTGCATTCATATATACGCCACCACCAACAGTTCCAGGGATTCCTCCCATAAACTCTAAACCACTTAATCCTGTTTTAGCTGCTTCATAGGCTAGGCTAATCATAGAAACACCTGCATCACAGGTAATGATTGAACCATTGATATGAAAATTATTAAAGTATTCATTTAAAGAAATAATAATTCCTTCATATAATTTATCTGAAAATAAAAGATTAGATCCTTTTCCAATAATCATGTGTTGAATTGTTTTTTCTTTGCAGTATTCTAAAACACTTCTTAGTGCATCAATTGAATTTACTTTTATATATAATTTTGCAGGTCCTCCAACTTTATAAGTCGTATGTTTATACATAGGTTCATCCTCAATAATATCCCCTATATTCATAACTTCTAATTCTTCTTTTATTGTTGTAAAATCCACATTTATTCTCCTAACGTTTTCTTAATTAAATCATACATATCTTTCAAAGCATTAGGTTTCCCTAAATCTTTAGCATTTTTTTTCATACTTTCCAATAGTATTTCATTGTTTAAAATAATATCTACTTTTTCAACTAATATATCGGCTGTTAATTCTTTTTCAAGAATTACATCAGCAGCCTCTTTTTGTACTAACTCACTAGCATTATATTCTTGATGATTCGCTGCCACAAATGGACTTGGAATTAAAATCGACGGTAATCCAATCGCAGTGATTTCTGCAATTGTAGAGGCCCCAGCACGCGATACTATCATGTTGGCATGTGCCATTACCGATAGCATATCATCAATATAAGGTACTAGCTTAACTTGACCATTCAGACTTCCAACAGCCTTTTTCATTTCCTCAAAATGTGGCTTCCCAGTCACATATAAGGTTTGATATTCTTTTGTTTGTAGTTCTTGTAATGCCTTAACCATCACTCTATTAATTGATTCTGAACCTAAACTACCCATAACAATAACAACTAATTTTTTAGTTTTATCTAAATCATACAATTGATAAATATCTTTTGGTTGATTAGATATTACAACACTTGCGCGAGGATTTCCATATAAATATGTTTTTTCTTTGGGAAAACTATCGTAGGCTTTTTGATAACAACATACAATTGCATCAACATTTTTTATTAATATTTTATTTGTTAATCCAATAATAGAATTTTGTTCATGAATGATTGTTTTAATTCCTAACATACTAGCTGCTTTAACAACACTTGCACTAGGATAACCACCAAATCCAATTACAATATCTGGATTAAATTTCTTAACTATTCTTCTCGCACTAAAAATTGACTTTATAAAAACACAGCCAGCAAGTCCCTTTTGAATGGGATTGCCAACCATTCCTTTTACCTTTAATCCTTCATATTTATAGCCTAACTTTGGAACAACTGTTGACTCTAAACGATCTGTCGTTCCAACAAACAAAAATTCTGATGTTGGATCTTGTTTCTTTATATATTCAACAAGAGCTAACGCAGGGTACAAATGTCCCCCAGTTCCTCCTGCACCAATGATTACTCTCATGTTACCACTCCTTGTTCTTCATTATAGCACACATTTATATTGTTTTAGAAATATTTAAGAGAATACCAAAAGAAATTAAAGTAATTGTTAAAGAAGACCCTCCATAAGACATTAATGGTAGAGTAACTCCTGTAACTGGGAACAATCCAACAACAACTCCTAAATTGATTAATGTTTGTATACCAATCAATGAAATAATCCCAATCATTAAGAAACAACCAAATAAATCTTTTGTATGATTCGATATTTTTAATACATGATAAATTAAGTATCCATACAATCCAATTAAAACTGCACCACCAATTAGTCCAAACTCTTCACAAAAAATAGCGAATATAAAATCTGTTTGGGGTTCTGGTAGGTAAAAATGTTTTTGAATACTATTATTAAATCCAACTCCTAATAGCCCACCTGGACCAATAGCATATAAAGATTGAATCATTTGAAATCCACTTCCTAAAGGATCTGCAAAAGGGTCTAAATACGCTGTGATTCGTGCTAAACGATATGGAGCAGATATAACCATCCCAACAATCCCAAGAACCCCTAATCCACCTAACATAATAAAATACTTAAAAGGAAAAGGACTTACAATTAACATAACAATGATCGAACACGCCATAACCATAGCACTTCCAAAATCGGGTTGAAACATAATTAATCCAAAACCTATTCCTAGCACTAAAAACAAAGGTATCGAATTCCTTATTTTTTTCATCTTATGATAATTTTCACTAATATAGTGTGCCGTATATATGATCATTGCAATCTTAAATAATTCTGAAGGTTGTAAAGAAATAATCCCTAAATTAAACCAACTCCTTGACCCTCCTCGCACACTACCAACACCTGGTATTAATACTAGTATTAACAAAAGAATTGTTCCATATAATAACTTCTTATAATGTTTCTGATATAAATGATAATCTATATTAGAAACAATAAACATACCAATAATTCCAATAACCGCAAATAGAGCTTGTCTTTTAATATAGTATAAAGAATCGTCAAATTTATATTGTGCCCATATATTCGATGCACTATAGACCATTAAAAGACCAACAGCTACAATAATTAATACAATACTTGTGATTTTTTTATCTCTCATATATGTACCTCCAATAAAGTATATGAAAAAAAAGCCAAGACATGAAAAAAAGATGTTGAAGTTACATAAAACTTCAGCATCTTTTATTATTTTTCTTCAATTCTTATCACTAATGTATTTTTTAATGATTCTATCGTTTCATCATAAACTCTTTCTACTGCTATTTCTTTTGTACGTTGTTGATACTCAACCTCGCCATATCCTCTAAAGTATAGAATACTATAACCATAAGTACTAGGAAGAACTGCAGTGTCACCAGCAACCCTTGTTTGATCAAAAACCCAGTTTTCTATTTCTTTAGTACTATCTCCACGAGAAATGGCATCATAATCTCCTTGATTAGTTTTATCATCACTATAAGATTGGTTATATTGATGGAAAGTATCAATAGAAGGATTTTCTTCAGCTAAGAAAGAAGTTAATAGCCCTTCAGCAAATTCTTTACTAGCTTGTAATTTTTCATCTGTTAAGCTATCCTCATTTGACTCTCTAGCATCTAAATATATAGTAGAAACTTGAGCCTGTTGATAACTTGGTTTGTCTCTAGAGACAAACATAACAACATCATAACTTGTTGTTCCTTCAACCACCATAGTTGTTCCATTTGTGACCTCTCCAAACAGAACGTCTTGTAAGTATTCAGGTACGTCATCCTTACGTAGGTAACTACGTAATGTCAAATCATCATTTTGATAATATTCTTTATTTTCTTCATTACTATATGTAATTGCGAGTTGCTTAAAATCTTCTTCATTAGTAACACTATTTTTAAACGCTTCTGCCTCAGCTTCTTGTTCTTTACTAAAAGCAAAATAACGAATAGTTACAGTATCGATATCATCTTTATATTTTTCATAATATGTTTCGATTTGATCATCTGTAGGTTCTACTAATAACGTTTGTGCATAACGATTGGCTAATTCTACTTTTGTATAATATTCGATCAATGTTTCTTTGGTCATATCTTTACCAAATGTTGAGTGTAAATAATCATTTTCATCAATCTCATTCGTCTCACAATAACTTACAATTGAGTTATAAGCTTCTTCTGCTTTAGTTTCATCTTCTTTAGTTGTTTCATACTTCTCTTTTTTCGCTTCTATATATAAACTCTCTATTTCTTGGTACATCTCAGTAGCTTTTGAAACAAAATAATATTCCCAAGACTTACCTTCATATCCCTCTATACTACAATCTTGATTCTGTAAAGAGTTAATATCTTCATCAATATTAAAGTTCATCATATTAAAACCATCTTCATCAAAAGCACTATAGTATTGATTAATATATTTCATTAAGGAATAGCCATAATAAAATTCTAATTCTTTACTATCAATTTCTTCATCATTAACATATGCT
>JBKEBJ010000164.1:0-1921 GCA_047973105.1 Coprobacillaceae bacterium
TTTAAAGATATGTCACCACCAACAAAAGAATTAATGAAACTAACCCTTGAACAAAAGATAGCACACAATGGCCACCCTGTATTACGTTGGAATATGGATAATATTTTTGTTAGAACAGACCCTGCCGGCAACATAAAAGCCGATAAAGAGAAGTCAACAGAGAAGATTGATGGTGCAATTGCCACAATTATGGCTCTTGATAGGGCTATAAGGTGTGGTGGGGATAGTGGAGGTTCGATTTATGATGATAGGGGATTGTTGTTTGTATAAAAAAAAGAGCCTTAATGCTCTTTTTTTATTTTGGTTACTCTACTGGTTGCTATATCAACCCTGCCAAGCTGCGGTTACCCCTGCGGTGCCAAGTAGAGTAATTGAAAAAACTTTGAACATAGACATTTTCTCCTTTGTATTTGAGTAAGTATTTGTTGCCATTGCACGTACGACTTCAAGCATAAAAGCATTAAAAATCGAAGTGATTGAGTTAACGAAAATGTTAGGGGTAGCGGGAATTGCACCCACCCAGAGACATATATAAAATTATTCTATAATTATAACTTAAATATGTCTAGAATACAAGAAAATATTATAAATTGCCGCAATATGTATAGGCTTATATCTTGATTAAATAGGTATAAGTTGTTATAATTATTTTGAGAGGTGATTATAGTAATGATTAAGAAGTTTGTAGCAGAAAACGTAGAATACATATGGTCGAAAGATGAATTCGGATATCAAGAGGTTCTTGATGATATGGTAGTTGCAAAAGAGATTATCATTGTGACATATAATATATCAGATAAACATAATAAACTTATTGATTACTTGAAAAATGCCAATGATGAATGCGAAATAAATATAGTAACTAATATACCAAATCGATGGGATGAATACTATAAAGAATATACTAAAGAATTAGCGAACAAAAGAATTAATATATATTTAAATAAATTAAATCCTGAAGAGTTTAATGCAAAAGTCAACGTATATTTTAATTTTAATAATCATAGTAAAGCTATTATGACTGACAATATAGGGTATATTGGATCTGCTAATTTTTCTGACGAGAGTTCAATGAATATTGAAAGTGGAACGATTTATCGTGGTAAAGAATTATTTGAATTTTATAAATCAAATATTCTACCGGAGTTTACTGATGTTTCTATACCTTATTATGAATATGACTATACATATTTAGCAGTAAAATTGAATATGGAATTGGAATGTTTATTGATTAATTACCGTCAATTGTATGATCAAATATTTGACAATGTTGATTGTGTTTATAATAAAAGAACATATTACAAAACTAGTGAAGATTCTTTAGATATAAAAACGATTGAAGATAACGTTACTTCAGTGTTAGATTCTATCGAAGTTAAGAATGAAGTATATAAAGCAATTAAGGTTATAACATATTATAGTGATGAATCATCAATTGAATTTAAGGATTTATTTGATGAACTTACAGGATTGAGTAATGAAATTGTAGCAATATCTAGATCAAGTGAAGTTTATGAACTAGGAAAATTTTCTGTCGATGATTTTATTATTGGAAAACAACAAAATGAATACTTATTAATTGCAAACGAAGAAAATTTAGATGATTGCATAGAATTAGCTACGGAAGATGCTATGAATAAATTGTTTGATCTTTGCGTACAAGCTGAAGATAAATTAAAAAATTTAATTTTAAAAACAGATAAATATATAGAAAAATTTACTGAAGTTATGAATATGTTTAACAAATATGACTTAATAAAAAATAATAACGATATAGACAATACATGATTTGTACATAATAGCATCTACACCAGTAGGTGCTTTTTTCACGCACAAAGGAGGTAATCAATGAATCCGTTTACAAAACTATTTAAACCAAGAGAACCAACGAACAAGTCTGTAGGAAGTGGCTACAACTTCT
>JBKEBJ010000171.1:0-4973 GCA_047973105.1 Coprobacillaceae bacterium
GATTTGAATAACATCTTTATCATGTTCTACAACAATAATTGTATTGCCTTGATTACGTAAGGTGATTAATAAATTGTTCATTCGTTGGACATCATGTGGATGCATACCAGTACTTGGTTCATCAAAGATATATGTCATATCTGATAAACTACTTCCCATATAACGAACTAACTTCAAACGTTGTGCTTCACCACCAGATAAACTAGGGGTATCTCTGTTTAAATGTAAGTAAGGTAAACCAATATCTATCATCCTTTGAATATTTGTTGTTAAGGCCTCTAATAAAGGTGTTACTCGCTCATCATGTAATGTAGATATTACTTTATGTAATTCTGTCAATTCCATATAGCACATATCACTAATAGAGTATCCAGATATTTTACTAGATAATGCGTCTTGATTAAGACGTTTTCCATTACAAACTAAACAGTCTTCTTGTTTAATTAATGTTGTAGCTTTATCCTTCGTTACTTTTAAACTAGTGATATCTCTTGTTAAATATATTTGTTTATATTGATTATATAATCCAATAACTTTAGGATGTTCTTGTTTACTTTTTCCATCTCTAGAACCATATAATAATAAATTATATTCTTCTAAAGTAAAATCTTTAAGTGGCTTATCCATATCAAATATACCGGAATCACGATATTGTTTCCAATACCAATTTCCGGTCGCAAAAGTACTATCCATAATACAACCATCATTTAATGATTTTGATGGATCTAGTATTTTATCAAAGTCAATAGTATTGACTTTACCTAATCCTGAACATTCTTTACACATACCTTCAGGATTATTAAAAGAGAAATGTGATGCAGTTCCAATGTGTGGTGTACCAATACGAGAAAATAGTAATCGTAAATCACTATATACATCCGTTATTGTTCCAACAGTAGAACGACTATTATCACCTAACGCTTTTTGGTCAACCACAACAGAAGCAGTTAAATTTTTAATACTTTCCACATTGGGCTTAATATATTGTGGTAATCTACTTCTTATGAATGCTGGATATGTTTCGTTCAATTGACGTTTAGATTCAGCAGCGATAGTATCAAATACGATACTTGATTTTCCAGAACCTGAAACACCTGTAAAAACTGTGATTTTATGCTTAGGAATGCATAAAGATATATGTTTTAAATTGTTTTGTGAAAGACCTTTAATAATTATTTTATTCATTTTCTAACCTCCAAGTATTATGTTATAATTGTAATATTGATTATCATTAAAATCTTGATAATTCTTGCGGTTATTATAAAATAAGATACTATGTTATAGGTAAGAAAGCTAATAGGGAATAGAAATGCAATATATTGAAATTATGAATCAAGCAATTACATATATGGAAGATAATATAGAAAGAAATATTACTGTAAATGATGTAGCTAATCATGTAGGTTATTCATATTTTCATTTAGCACGGATATTTTTAGCTTATACCCATGAATCGATAGGAAGCTATCTTAAGTATCGAAAACTATCTTTAGCAGCTAAATTATTATTAAACACTAATGAGAAAGTATTATCAATTGCGTTAAGAGTTGGTTTTCAATCTAATGAAGCATTTACTAGAGCCTTTAAAGCGCGATATAAGCTTTCACCTGTGTATTATCGTAAGAGAGGAAAAGAATATTATATAGAACAAAAAAGGCTGTTAGATAAAGAAATGATGCTTCATATAGCGAATCATATCTATGGAGAACCTAAAATCAATAACATTGAAAGCATTGAAGTGATAGGGAAATCATATACTACTTCCATTGTGAATAATACGATAGCTAAAGCTTGGGAAGAGTTTACTTTTTTAAAACAACAAATATCGAATTCTAGTGCGAGAAGATGTTTTGGAATTTGTAATATAGATAAAACATTTATTGATAAAGATGGAGATATTATTTTTAGTCAATTTATATCTATAGAAGCCGATAAAAAAGATATCGTGCCTAGTGAAATGAAAAGACAAAAGATTCAACCAGGAAAGTATTTAATATTTACACATCGTGGTAATTATAAAAGTCTAGATAAAACATATACTTATATTTGGGGAACCTGGCTTTTAAATAATAACTGTATGATAGATGAAACGCGTAGAGACTTTGAACAATATGATCAAAGATTCAAAGGTGAGGATGAAGAATCAGAGATAGATATTTATATCCCAATACTGTAATTTTGAATATAATAAAAATGTTAGGAGAATAATAAATTTATATCGTACAAAGAAACTTTTAGATGCAGGTAATTATAAAATTGAATCAAATGAAAACAGTGACCCATTGTTTTCTTGGTATGGAAATAAAGTAAAAGTAAATAGAAAAAATTTTATAGCTTTTATTAATGAAAAAACAGGATATCCACTATTCTTTTATAGGATGAAAAAGAAAGAATTATTAAATATTGAGTTCTATATTGAATTTGCGATTGAATACGCATTTAAAGGTGAAGGATATCCATTAGAACTAATCTTTCATTATTTAGATAGAGGAAGCAAAACTAGAATACATAAAATTGCTTCAAGAAAAACATTAGGGCATTTAAAGGAAATGATTTTTTATTCTACTAATCAAGAATATTGGGAATTAGTTGATAATTGTTTTAATATATCTTCATTAAGTTATATATTGTCTGATACTTATATGAAAATGGATAATGAGTATATATGCCCTAAAGATGAGATGTTAAAAGAACTGTTAAATGATTATGAAATAGCGAATGCGCAAGCATAATAAAAGATATCACAATGAATATAAATGTGATATCTTTTATTATTTTATATATAACTCATTGATACATTCTTGGAATAATTTCATAGATGGTGTTACTAATTTAGTACTTGTATGAACATAATAACAAGTGTTTTTCATATGAATATCTTTAATGGTGATTTCCTTTAAGGACTTATTTTTTAAAGCAGAAGTCGCAATGTTTTCTGGTAATATAGCGATACCAAATTGATGTCGTGTTGCTTCTAATAAAGCGCTAGAATTAGTACTGGTCCAGCTAGGAGAAATACGAATATCATGAAGGACTAGAATACTATCAAATATTTCTCGTATAGCACTACCTTTTTCTCTTAACAACAATGGGTGTTTTATAAGTTCATCTAATGTAACAACATCAGCAATAGGGTATGCGTTGTGACAAACAATAATAACATCGTGTTTATAAAATGAATAATGATAAAAGGATGATGGAATGGTTCCTTCAACTAAACCAAAATCTAACTCATTATTTTGTAGTTTCTGAAGTATCGTTGTTGCACTAGCGATTTCAATCGTATATTTATTTTTACTTTTCTTTTCGAAAGTTTTTAGAATAGAAGGTAGTAGACTATTAGCGATAGTAATACTAGAGCCAATTCGTAATGTTGAATTCTCTTCTAAATGCGTAGCTTCTATTTTAAGATCATTATATATTTGTAATAAATGATTCGCTTTTTCTAATAAGTTTTGTCCAGCAGGTGTTAGTAAAACTTGTTTTGGAAATCTTTCAAATAAAACTGTATTCGTGTATTTTTCTAATTCTGATATAGCATGTGAAACAGCTGGTTGGGTAATAAATAAATAACGAGCCGCTTTTGTAAAACTTTGTTCTTTACATACAACAATGAAAATTTCTAAATGTCTAATGTTCATATTTTCTTCCATAAGTATTTAGTTATAGGTTTAATAAAATTTTATAATTTTATTTATGATTGGTCAAGGGGTATACTAATAGTAATGAAATGAGGGATATGATGAAGAAATTATTATGGTTATTTAAAACAAATCTATTTATTAGTGCTTTTGTATTTGGAGGAGGGTATGTAATTATCCCGATGATTAAAAAGTATTATGTAGATAAAATGCATTATTTTAATGAAGAAGAATTATTAGATATGGCAGCAATTGCGCAATCTTCACCTGGTGCTATTGCGATTAATATTAGTGCTGTTGCAGGATATCGAGTCGCAAAACTTAAAGGATTAATAGTGAGTTGTATTGCTGCAGTATTACCACCACTAGTTATTATATCGATTGTTTCAGTTATATACCTTAGTATAAAAGACAATCAAATAATTATGAATGTTTTAAAAGGAATGGAAGCTGGTATAGCTGCCTTAATTGTAGATATAATTATTTCTATGTATGGTGTTATCATACAAAAAAAAGAAAGTTTCTATATATGGATTACGCCAATTGTCTTTATATTGAATTACTTTTTTTCAGTTAATGTCGCAATATTAATACTAGCTACCGCAATTATATGTGCTTTAAAAATTAAAATTCAGGAGGAAAATGAATAATGGAATTAGTACAATTATTTTTTGACTTCTTAAAAATTGGAATGTTTAGTATTGGCGGGGGATATGCGATTATTCCACTAATTAATGAACAAGTAGTAGGGATAAGACATTGGCTGACATTACAAGAATTTACAGATATTTTAACCATTTCTCAAATGACACCTGGGCCGATTGCAGTTAATACTTCTACCTTTGTTGGAATGCGTATTGCAGGTGTTGTAGGTGCTATTATCGCCACTATTGGGTGTATAATTGTTGGGATAATTATATCTATTAGTCTATTTAAGATATTTAGTAAATATGCGAAATCATTATATATTGCGGAAATCTTAAAGGGATTAAAATCAGCTTCTTTAGGACTGATTATTGCGGCAGGAGTACTAATTATTGTAAGTGCCTTTTTTAATACTGGTAGTATTGCAATTAGTAATATTAATTTTATAGCTGTTGGTATTTTTATAGTATCCTTGTTGTTAATTCGAAAGTATAAAATACATCCTATTTTATTAATGGTTATTGCAGGAGGATTAGGATCAATATTATACAGTTTCTAAATACTATGATAGAATAGAAAACATAGGGGGATGATAATAGTGAAGCTAATACCTAATTGTATTTCCATAAGTAGAATTATACTAGTTGTTTGTTTATTATTGGTAAAACCATTATCTTTTTCTTTTTT
>JBKEBJ010000213.1:0-4912 GCA_047973105.1 Coprobacillaceae bacterium
CCCGAGTGTACTCCTTTGCGATGAAGCTACATCTGCACTTGATCCAGGGACTACAGAATCAATACTTGCACTTTTAAAAGAGATAAATGAAAAATACGGAATAACTATTGTAATAATTACACATGAGATGAGTGTCGTTGAGGATATTTGTACACATGTTTCAGTCATTGAAGAAGGGAATGTTACAGAATCCGGGACAGTAAAAGATATTTTTACACATCCAAAAAGCAAATGGACAAACGAAACTCTTGGGCCTGAAAAGGAATCTCTTGATAACCGAAGAGGGGATTTCATCAGAATTGTTTTTGATGGAACAACGACATATGAAACAATTATATCTAATATGGTTATTGAAACAGGATTCAAAGTTTCAATAGTATATGCTGATGTGAAAGAAATTGACAATCATGCCTTAGGACATTTGGTGATAGGGCTGCCTTATTATGAATCAGATAAAGAAAAAGTACTAAGAAATGCAGAAGGAAATGTCGAATTTAATAATGTATCTTTTGGATATGCAAAAGATAAAAAAGTAATTCGTAACTTCTCGGCAACAGCGAATGCAGGTGAAAAATTAGCGATTGTTGGACCAACAGGTGCTGGTAAAACAACATTAGTGAATTTATTGATGAAATTCTATGAGGTCGATGAAGGAGATATATTAATTGATGGTATCTCTATAAATAATTTAACAAGAGGAAATGTTCATGATCAATTCTGTATGGTTTTACAAGACACATGGCTATTTGAAGGAACAATCAAAGAAAACATTGTATATTCAAAAGAAGGTGTAAGTGATGAAGATGTTATCAAAGCGTGTAAGGCAGTTGGATTACACCACTATATTATGTCATTACCAAATGCGTATGATACGATATTGGATGATAAAGCAGGGTTGTCTACAGGACAAAAACAACTAGTAACAATTGCTCGTGCAATGATTGATAATGCTCCAATGTTGATTTTAGATGAAGCAACTTCTTCTATTGATACCCGTACAGAAAAACAAATTCAAGATGCGATGGATAAGTTGACTGTTGGAAGAACTTCTTTTGTAATTGCGCATCGACTTTCAACAATTAAGAATGCGGATTTAATATTAGTTGTAAATGAAGGTAATATTGTAGAAACAGGAAATCATGAAGAATTATTACAACAAAATGGATTCTATGCAGATTTATACAATAGCCAATTTGATGTTTCATAAATATAAAAAACAAGATGATAAAAGTCATCTTGTTTTATTGTTGATGATAATCACACTTTTGACATTGGGTTAGAGTATTTGAAGTATCGGTTTTATGATATATTCCAGACCATTGACAGATATGTTGTAAAATGGGAACAACAGATTCTCCTTTTTTTGTTAAGGAATATTCCACCTTTGGTGGAATTTCATTATATTGAATCCGAGATATAATCTCATCTTTTAATAATTCTTTTAAAGCAGTTGCTAAAACAGCGTCTGTAATATCTGTCATTTCTTTACGTAAGGTATTATAGCGTAATACTTTCTTTTCAGATAGAACACAAATAATACGTGATTTCCATTTTCCTCCAAAAATATTAAGACCATATTCTAAAGGACAACGAATTTCTTTTTCAAGTTTTGGTTTATACATAATGATACCTTCTTTCTATCTGTGTTTATGGATAGAGTATAGCAACTTATAATCGTATTAGCAATGTTACTATGAAATTTATTAGTAACTAATTAATTTGTTAATATATTCATTTTTTATATTTAATTCGATATACTGAGTTTGTTGCAACAATATAATAACAAGGAAGGTGTTTATATGGGAATTAAAGCATATCTACAAATTACAATGAAAATTAAGGAATCAAATAGAGCAGCAGCTGGGAAGGTATATAGCGATTATCGTAAACCATTCTTAGAAACAATTACTGGTGCAGTATCAAAGGATTTATTACTTCGAAGCGAAGATATACAAGTATTACATGGCTTTGATAGTGTAGAAAATGCTAATGCATACCTATCTAGTGAGTTATTTCAACAAGATGTTTTCGTTGGCTTAAAAGGTTTATGGGATGAAGATCCTGATGTTCGTATTTATAGTTTATAAACATAATATGGAAACAAAAAGGAGATGGTGAGACCATCTCTTTTTGCATTGTAAGAGAAAAGGTAGTAAAATCAAAAATAGAATAAAATTTTTAATAGTAAAAGGGGCTTAAAATATGATTTTATATAAAACATTAGAAACAACATCATTAGAAGTATTACATCAAACATTTATTGAAGCTTTTTCAGATTATCAAATAAAAATGAATTTACCATTTTATAAGTTTCAACAAATGTTGATGCGAAGAGAGTATGATGCTAGTTTATCAATAGGGGCATTCAAAGATGATGAACTTGTTGGATTTACATTGACTGGTTTACGTAATTGGAATAATCAAATAACGGCCTATAATATTTCAACAGCTGTTGTACCTGCTTATCGTAAAAAAGGAATTACAAGCACCATATTTACAACTATCAAAGAAATGTTAGAAAAAAAGGGAGTTAAACAATATTTGTTAGAAGTATTAGATACTAATGAACCAGCAATTAACTTGTACCAAAAGCAAGGGTTTAGTATACAAAGAGAATTTATATGTCTTCAAATGGAAAGAAAGGACTGTAAAGTCAATACTATTTTGGATGTTGAAATAGTGAATGTTATTGATTTCAAATTGTTAGAGAAATCTTTTGATTTTCAGCCTTCTTGGCAAAATTCTATAGATTCCATCAATGCAGTTGCTGATAGTTTTATCTATTTTATAATCAGAGATAATGATGCTATTTTAGGTTATGGTGTATTAGATCCAGATATTGGTGACATACCTCAACTTTTTGTTTTCCATGAGGATGGTGAAAATGAAATAGTTAGTAGTATTATAGCTAAGATGTTTACGATGACAAAGGTAGATATTATTAAAACAATCAATATTGATAAGCAATCTGAAACATATATAAATAAACTATATGCATTAGGATTTAAAAAATATGTTGGGCAATATGAAATGGTATTAACATTAGGAGAATAAATTAATGAAACCAAAACAAATAGAATATAGAATCTTACAAGCAAAAGATATAAACCAACAGTTATTTGATAACTTTATTCGAGAACAAATAGTTACTAAATGTTGGCGAAAAGAAGGAGATGTATGGATAATAAAAGATACTCCGTTTATTGATGATTGGAGTGAAGAAGATTATCAAATATTAATCTCCTGTTTAAAAAATACAATAGAATCAAAAGGAAATGTTATTGGTGCTTTTGATGATAGTATTTTAAATGGTTTTGTATCTGTGGAAAGTCAAAGATTTGGAAGTCATAATGAATACCTTGATGTATCAAGTTTGCATGTATCAAAAGATAGTAGGGGACAAGGAATAGGTAAACAATTGTTTTTATTAGCAACGCAATATGCAAAGCAAAAAGATGGAAAAAAACTATATATATCAGCACATTCTGCAATAGAAACGCAGTGCTTTTATAAAGCGATGGGATGTGTAGAAGCAAAAGAGTATCATAAAGAACATGTTGAAAGAGAACCAAAGGATTGCCAATTAGAATATGTATTGTAATGGTAGTTGTTCTTTTGATAAATTATATAAAGGATGGTAGAATTGTTTTTTATTATAAAATGTAAATGGAGGAATACATATGATTGAAAATATGAAGGGGATTTTTATTGATTTAGATGATACATTGATTAATTTTGGGGGCGTAACAAGAGAATCGTGGCGATTAACTTGTGAAAAAATGATAAGTGAATATCCTGATATAAGCATAGATCCTGTGAATCTAGCTAATAAAATAACAAATATAAGTGATGCATATTGGGCAGATGAAGATATTCGTCCAAAAGGGAATGTAGACTATAGAAAACTTAGAACAGAAATTATATCTCAAGCCTGTAGAGAACTAAATATAGTAATCTCAAAGGATGCATTAGCGTACTTATTAGATTCATATGCATTTAACAAGGAAGAAGCTATTTATTTATTTCCTAATGTTTATGAAACATTGAAAACACTTAGAGAAAAGGGGCACAAATTAGTATTAATTACAAATGGTAATAGTGAAAGACAACGAGGGAAAATAGAACGTTTTGATTTAGAAAAATATTTTGATTTGATTTTAATAGAAGGAGAACAGGAATTTGGAAAGCCAGATATTCGAGTGTATGAAAAAGCTATTGATTTTTGTGAGATATCTAAAAATCAGGCTTGTATGGTAGGCGATAATTATTTGTGGGAAGTAGAGACACCTATTAAGTACGGTATGAATGGGGTCTGGGTTAATATCAAAGATACGCCCTTACCTGAACAAACAACTGTAAAACCAGACTTGATTATTCAAAATATTAGTGAATTATTGAAATATATGAAATAAACCCTTGACTTGAAGTTAACTTTAAGTGTTAGGATGTACATTGTTCGTAGTAAAATATGTTCTAAAAGTTAGTAAGGGGGAATGGATATGGTAGGAATTATTGCTGCATGTTTAACGACATTAGCGTCAGTACCACAGGTAATTAAGGTAGTAAAATCAAAAGATACAAAAGCAATATCTTTAGGAATGTATACAATGCAAGTAATGGGGGTATTATTATGGTTAGTTCATGGATTAATGATTAATGATATAGCACTTATTGGCGCAAACACAATTACTTTTGTATTAACATTAATCATTTTAGTTTATAAAATTAAATATAAATAATAGGAAGGATATAGGAAATGTTAAAAATATTAAATAAAATTAATTCACCAAAAGATGTAAAACAATTATCAATAGGTGAATTAGAGGAGTTATCACAAGAAATTAGAGAAGTATTATTACAAAAATTAGATGTTACTGGTGGTCATGTAGGACCAAACTTAGGAATTGTCGAG
>JBKEBJ010000304.1:0-10619 GCA_047973105.1 Coprobacillaceae bacterium
TATAGATGTTAAATACTTGGTATATTTCTGTAGTTAATAAATATATTAGAGGAAATTGATTAAAAGTTTATATACAAATTTATCAATAAATCTAGTTTTTTACATGATGAGTTTTGAAATATTTAGATGTGGCTATAGCTGAAGATCAGCGTATATATACGATGATATAAGTTTTTGAAACATAAATTATAATGATGTTAGTTAATAATAACAAATGGCAAAATGTGCCACTTTTTTCCATTTGCAAGAAAAATGCAGTAAAAAAAATTCCTTGATATAGAATTATTGTTTAAGTATAGTTAACTGTTATATACTGGTTATTATATGAAACATAAACAATTTAAAAATAGTACTCATGCATTGAAAAAATTAAATTTGCACACATGAAACTTGTATACAGGGGATGTATATTGAATGAAAAACGAGATTATAAAGCGATTGTTTTAAAATAGAAAACTTTTTCAAATGCTTGACATTGGTGAAAACCTTATGTACAATTAACTTGTATACAAGCATGCAACACTATTGTGAAGGAGAGTTATGAAAAGGAAAATTCCTACTGTTTATTTTTTCTTAATCCCATGGTTTGTTGGGGTTATATTATTGAAATTACTTCCATTTGGAATATCATTAGTTTTAAGTTTTACGTCCTATGATTTAATCAATAAACCTGAGTTTATTGGTTTGGGTAACTATGTGACAATGTTCACTAATGATCCAATATTTATTAAATCATTATTAGCAACACTACAATATGCATTTATTACGGTACCATTGGTACTAGTAGTATCATTATTAGTTGCAACAGTGTTAAACTTTAAGATCAAGGGAGTAAATTTCTTTAGATCAGTATATTATATCCCATCAATTCTTGGTGGAAATGTTGCGGTAGCTATTCTATGGCAGTCATTATTTGCAAATGATGGTATCGTAAACATGGTTATTGGTCTTGTTGGAATTGATCCACTCCCATGGCTAGTAAATCCACATACAGCATTATTTAGAATTGGTTTATTATGAGCGTGGCAATTCGGTTCTACAATGGTTATCATCTTAGCAGCTTTACAAAATGTTCCACGTTCATTATATGAAGCTGCAGAACTTGATGGAGCAAATAAGATTAAACAATTTTTTAATGTAACATTACCGATAATTACCCCAGTAGTCTTATTTAACTTTGTAATGGGTCTAGTACATTCGTTCCAAGAATTCAATGCACCATATTTAATTACTGATGGTGGACCAATGCACTCAACATATTTAATGAATATGTATATATATGAAAGTGCATTTACTAGATTTAACATGGGTTATGCAAGTGCATTATCATGGGTGTTATTCTTAATTATTATGTGCTTTACGTTACTTGTATTTAGAAGTTCAAAATATTGGGTTCATTATGCAGATTAGAATGGGGGAGAAATGTCAACAAAACTTAATAAATTTATTAGATATGCAATATTAATTATAGTTGGTTTTATTTTAATATATCCATTACTTTGGTTATTTTTTGCATCGTTTAAGGAAAATAGTGAAATATTTACAACATTAAAATTGTGGCCGGATAACGGTTTTGATTTTAGTGGATATAAAGAGGCGTGGGAGACGTCAACAGGTCATAATTTTGGATACTACTTTTTAAATACAATGGAGCTGTTACTTCCTAAAGTATTGCTAACTATAATTTCTTGTGTTATGACAGCTTATGCAGTAGTAAGATTTGAGTTTAGAGGTAAAAAATTAGTGTTTGCAACAATCATTGCTACCTTACTTTTACCGGAAGTAGTGTTAAGAATTCCAACTTATTTAATTTGGTCAAAACTTGGATTCTTAGATACATATATACCGTTAGTTGCTCCAGCAGCATTAGCTGTTGATTCATTCTTTATTTTCATGTTGATTCAGTTCTTTAGAACTTTACCAACCGAGTTGGATGAAGCAGCAAAGTTAGATGGTTGTAATTCATTGCAAACATTGTGGTATATTTTTGTCCCAATTCTAAAGCCAGCAATTATCTCTGTAGGATTATTTACATTTATGTGGGGAATGAACGATTTCCAAGGTCCATTAATTTATATATCATCTACAGATAAGTATACTTTATCATTATTACTTCGTTTATCACAAGATGCTGATTCAGTAGTGAATTATGGAAAAGTATTTGCAATGTCAATTATGGCATTACTACCTTCAATTATATTATTCTTCTTTACTCAAAGATATTTTATTGAAGTGATTGCATCAACAGGAGGAAAAGAATAATGATTGTTCGAAGAATGCTAGCAGAAGTAGTAGATATAGTTGTTAATGGGTGCTTACTTATATTTGAAGCGGTATTTATTCTTCCAATGTTTGAAAGTTTTGCTAATCACCCATTAATATATGTAATATTTTCAATAGGTACGTATATAGCATTGATAATTTTGGTTCAAGGTTTATTTTGGAATAATAATGAGAGCATAGGTAAATACTTTATGCGATTAGAAATTGCCTCTCAAAAAGACGATAAAGAAGTAACACTTGAGAAGATGATAGCTAGAGAGTTTTTTGTAAAATACCTCACTTTCTATTTATCATCGATTCCACTTATTTTGGGAAAAGAATCAATCCAGGAAAAAGTTACAGAAACAGTTGTAAGGAGAAAATATGTGGGAGCTTAAATTTAACTCATCCTATAGTTTATTTTTCGAGTGGTCAAAAAAAACATCGTATTTTAGAAATGAATATGATGTTTTTATAAATAACGAATTACTTTATGAAGATATATCTACAAATACATTTTCTATATACCGCTCTATAACTGGTATAGTAAATATCAAAGTTACTAGTACTTCAGGTGTTGAATTTGATCAAGACATAACTATGAGAGACGAGAATTATTACTTGAATGTAAAAGACTACTTGGTTTCTTCTGATTATGAGCGAGATGTTACAAGCAAGTTACAAGCACTTATTTTATCTTTACCTGATCACACAACCGTGTTTTTTCCAAAAGCAATTTATAAGATTACATCATTGATCTTAAAAAGTAATTTAAAATTAATATTTGAATATGGTGCTGTGTTATAAGAAAGTGTAGATAGATTTGATTATCCAATCATCCCAGGCATTGTTGAACCAAAAGATTTTTCCAAGGAAAGATGTATATCAACATGGGAAGGTAACCCACAACAAACATTTTCGTCAATACTAAGTGGTTATAACATTGAAAATGTTGAAATTATTGGAAAAGTACTGTTGAAAGGAAATGCAAATTTTGATAACTGGTGGAACGATTGTAAGGTAAAAAATACTGCATGGAGACCCAAAAGCATTTTCTTTAATAATTGCAAGAGTATAACAGTACATGGTTTGGAAATTTATGATTCTCCATCTTGGAGTGTTCATCCTTTTTATTGTGAAAATATGAAATTTTTAGATTTGTATATAAATAACCCTAAAGTTTCACCTAATACGGACGGAATTAATCCGGAGAGTTGTAAAGAACTTGAAATTAATGGCTGTCGCTTTAATCTTGGTGATGATTGTATAGCTATTAAATCAGGTAAAATTTATATGGCAAATGAATATTATCAACCTACTATTGGGGTTAAAATTGTCAACTGTAAAATGGAACATGGTCATGGTGCAATAGTATTTGGTAGTGAAATAGCATGTGGAGTAAAAGACTTGTATGTAGCTAATTGTTATTTTAATGAAACAGATCGAGGATTTCGTGTAAAAACAAGAAGAGGGCGTGGAGAAAAATCAATTATTGATAATATTATGTTTCAAAATATTATTATGGATAAAGTAAAAACTCCAATTACCTTAAATTCTTATTACAACTGCGACCCAGACGGAAATTCTGACTATGTTGCATCAAAAGAAGCTATTGGAAATAAGAGTGATATACCTACACTTGGTAGTTTCTATTTTGACAATTTACAGTGTAATGATCTAAGCCATGCCGTATGTGTTGCATATGGACTTCCAGAAAACTTCATAGAAAAAATAGTCATTACCAATTCAAAGTTCAACTTTTCAAAAGTAAAAGAAACTGGAGAACCACTTATGATGCGAGAAGCACTTAATATTGAGCAAGAACTTATTAACTTATTAAATGTTAAAAGCTTTGAATTAGATGGTAACAAGTTTTCAAATATTAAGAGCTCTAATACGACACTAGTCAACATTAATGAAATGAAGGAGAGTAATAATGAGTATAGTTGATAAATATGTAAGTTTAATGATTAACAACTCAAAACCAGGTCAGCCGTACTGGAACAAGGAAGTAATATTACAAAACAAACAAATGGGCTGGAACTATATTGATGGATGCATGATAAAAAGTATCTTGGATTTATATGATTATGAAGGTGATGAGAAGTATTTAGACTTTGCAGATTCATATATTGATTATTACATTAAAGAGGATGGCTCGATTCTTGGATACAATCTAGAGGATTATAATTTAGATTTTATTAATGAAGGAAAAGTTTTATTTCGACTTTATTCATATACAGGAAAAAATAAATACAAACTAGCTATTGAAACTTTGTATCATCAAATTGAAACTCAACCAAGAACCAAAGAAGGTAATTTTTGGCATAAGAAAATTTACGATAATCAAGTGTGGCTAGATGGTATTTACATGTCACTACCATTTTACTTAGAGTATGAAAATAAAAATAAATTCAAAAATTATGATGATATCTTTAATCAGTTAAAGAACATTAAAGTACTTATGAAAGATGATAAGAGTAATATACCGAATCATGCATACGATTCAAGTAAAAGCGTTTTTTGGTGCGATCCCGATACAGGTTTATCACACACTAAATGGTTACGATCAATTGGCTGGTATAGCATGGCTTTAATTGATATGATTGAATTGATAGATGAGCAAATTTATGAATTTTATAAATTTTTAGTAAATGAATTCCGTGATTTAATGATTGAAATAATCAAATATCAAGATTCATCAGGAATGTTTTATCAAGTTATTGATCAAGGCAGTCGAGAAGAAAACTATTTAGAGACAAGTGGTAGTTCAATAATTGGTTACTCATTGTATAAAGGTTGCAGACTGGGTATATTACCTCCTGAATACATGGATAAAGCTAAATTAGTTAGTGATGGTATTGATGAGCAATACATGCGCATTGAAGGAGATTCTTTTAAACTTGGTGGAATCTGTCTTGTAGCTGGTTTAGGTCCTGAGAACAATAAAAGACGCGATGGATCTTTTGAATACTATATGTCGGAACCGATTGTTGAGGATGATGCAAAAGGGGTAGGACCTTATATAATGATGAAGATTGAAGAAAAAAGAAGTGGAATGAATAAGGAATAAAATGATTATTCGAGGACATGACTTGGAAACTCACACAGTTGAACAATTCGATGAACTTAATAAGTTATACGGTATTACTGGCTATCAACTGGCTTTAAAAAAATCATTTGATATAAACTCGAAAGTAATAACTGATACCGATATTGAATCAATTGATAAAAGTGTATTTATAAATACAAGAATTCTTGGTGCATATTTCAATCCTGCACATCCAGATGATAATGAAGTTTCGGTAGGTATCGAGAACTTTGTATTTAACATGAAATTAGCTGATAGATATGGAATAAAACATGTGGCAACTGAAACTGGTTCAGTACTAGGAAGTCCTTGGGACTATCATCCAAATAACCATTTACCAATAACAATCAGTGAGGTTACAAATGTTTTTAAAGAAATTTCAAAAAGGTCTAATGGGATTGATGTAAACATTGCAATTGAACCTGCGTATCATCATGTAATAAAAGATTTAGATACATTAATAGAATTTACGAAAAATGTAAATGATCCAAGAATTGTTTATGTATTAGATTTATACAATTTATTAAATGCAAAAACATATCAAGACTATAAATTGATTCTTGCAGAGTTTCTAAATGCAGTAGGAGAAAAAATAAAAATATTTCATTTAAAGGATTTTGTTGTGATAGATGATCGAGTGAAACAAGTAGATATAGGTGAAGGTATTGTAGATTTTGAGTATGTTCTTAAAGAAATCAACAATGTAGTTGAAGAACCATTATTTGTACTTGAGGGAACTGTTGAGTCAAAAATGGCTAATGCCATAAGTAAAATAGTTGTTTAAGGTCTCATCGAAGTATTATATAATTAGGTGTTTTCAAATAACTATAATTAACTTATTAATAAAAGGAGATATAATGAAAAAATCACTATTTGCAGTAGTTTGCTTAGTTTTTTTACTAGCTGGGTGTAATTACATTCCAGAAAAATCAGTTGATACTGATGCAGATGGAAATGTAGTATTGAAATTTGTTTGGTGGGGTGGAGAAGAAAGACATGAAAAGACCCTAGAAGCAATTGATTTATATAACGAAACACATGAAGGTGTCAAGATAGTACCAGAATACTATTCGTATGATGGCTTAAACGAAAAGTTTCCAGTAATGATGGTTGGTGGAACAGAACCAGATATTATGCAAGTTAACTATGCATGGGTTCATAAATTTGCCGGTGATACTGGTGATGGGTTTTATGATTTAACAGAACTGGCAGATGAAATTGGATTAGACAACTGGAGTGAAGAAGATTTAGAAGTATTCACGATAGATGGTCACGTAGAGGCTGTACCTCATGGATTTACGGCAAGAACTTATGGATATAATACAGAGGTTCTCGAGGAAGCAGGCATCGATACTCCAACTACTTGGGATGAAGTTTTTAGTGCTCAAGAACAGTTAAAAGAAACTATGGGAGAAGATTACAGTTTACTAGGAGATGCAGCAAATAACAAAAGTTTAATGTATATGATGATCACTTACTTAACACAAGAATTAGATAAAGAATTTATCGTTGATGGTGAGCTAAATTATACAGCTGAAGAGCTTACTATGGGATTACAATTCCTTCAAGACTTAACTGATGCAGGAGTTATTCCAAATGTTGCAGATGATTCAAGAGAATTTGATGCGGAAAATCCTAACTTTATTACAGGACTATACACAGGGATTTTAGAGTGGAGTAGTTCTATAGGTAAATATGAGGGTAACCTAGAAGAAGGAAATTCGATAACAGTTGGTGACTTTATATCAAACACTGATCAATTAAAAGTAATGCTTAAACCATCAATGGGATTCGCAATTTCTAAAAATACTAGTCACCCAGAGGAAGCAGCGGAATTCATTAATTGGATGTATACTGATCCAGAAGCGATAGAAATATTGGGTACAGAACGTGGTGTGCCTGCAAATAAAGTGGCATATGACACTTTAATTCAAGATGGTTTATTAAGTGAGAGAGATATTGAAGTTGAAAAAATGATCGATGATGCAGATACTTTATACATGTCTCCATTATATGAAGAGCCTAATGTGGTTGATGCATATGACACAGCATTAGACAGTTTCCTATATGGAGAGACTACTGCTGAAGAAGCAGGAGAAGAAATGTATAAGAATGTTTCAGGAGCATTAGCAACATTGTAAAGAAGCTAATTATGTAATTCTTTTTTTTTAATTTAAAAAGTAACCAAATAAAGAGTACTACAAACATCATTGATGGACGCTAGTAACGTTGATGAGAGGGACAACATATATAATGTTATTTCTCATCATTTTCTTAGTATAAAAATGGAAATATCCAGACTATTCAAAGTAGTCTGGATATTTTTCTTTTAATTCATTTGTTGTTGATTCAAGAGTTGTAAATAAATGATTGTTGTATATTGCTTTAGCATCTTTGTTATTTGGATTTCTTAAATAGTTCAAAATACCTTCATGTTCATTAACTTTTTGCTCTAAATAAGTAACGTTATTTGATACAGTTAATAACCTATATCTATTAAATTGAGAAGACTGTGACATAATAAACTTCCAAATAAAGCCTTTACCCACAGCGTCAAAAATAAGCTTATGAAATGCATTATCTAATTTCCAAAATATTCTTGCTACATCTAACTCTTCATTTTCAACAGATTCCTTCAATAAATTTCGCTGTGCAGTGATGTTTGCAGTTAAGTCATCAAGTAATTTAGTATCAGAAAGTGACATAACTTCGTCTAATATTGAAACTTCCAAAAGCATTCGTATTGTGAAAAATTCGTGAATGTGTACTGTATCGATTTTTGAAACAAAAGTTCCAACTTGGGGACGAACAAAAATTAGTTCTTCATTTTCTAAACGAGCAAGACTATGCTTAATTGGTGTTCTTGATACATTATATACAGAAGCTAATGTAGTTTCACTGATACGATCTCCTGGTTTAATTTCAAATTCTTCAATTTTTTTCTTTAAATCATTGTATATTTGTGATGATAATCCATCTGGTTTTCTAGTAATCATCTAATCCTCCTAAGATATTTAAAAATATGTTACTGTTGTAAATATTATAGCACATAAACCGTGTTAATCGATACTGGTATACAAGTTGACATGATTTTTCAAAAAATTTGTAAACTAATTATATATCGATTTTTAAAAATACGATAAATAAAGGAAAAAGGTTATCAACACTCTACAGGCATGAAAAAGCAACAAAAAGCAGGTGGGTGATTTTTGGGTGCTGGAATACAAGTGTGTAAGGTGGTTGATAATGTTTACACAAATTGTCGAAAAAATAATGTTGAAAATTATGCAAAGCAAATTGATATAGTAAGTAATTTCATATCAAATATAGATTTTTCAAATAGTATCTTAGAACAGAAGGTTAGTATTAGTAATGATATATTTTATATTGTGAAAAAATACAATCCTAAGCATTGTGCTGAAATCAAATTAGAAAACCATGAGATTCTGATTGACGTCCATTATGCATTAAAAGGGAATGAAGGAGTTGTCATTGCAAAAAAAGAGGAACTTGATATTATTTCAGAATATGATTCATCTACTGATTGTGGTTGGTATACAGCTAAAGACGATTCAGTACATAGTTCAGTAGTTATTGAAGAAGGAATATTCTTGGTATTATTTCCAGGTGAAGCACATGAACCTGAAATACTGGTTAATAATGAAGAGAACATGAAAGTGATATTTAAAATCAAAAAATAATTTAGGAGATTAATATGAAAAAATTAATGATGTTATTGGGAGCATTTATTTTAGTATTAGCAGGATGTGGATTAAGCGATAGTAGTTCTGCTGAGGGAAGTGGTGATACTCAAAAGATTACGATTGCGTTCAACCAATCAGAATCACACCCAGAATACGTAGCATTAAGAGAATTTGGAGATAAATTCGAAGAAGAAACTGAAGGTAGATACCAAGTAGATATTCAAGCCAATGAAATCTTAGCTTCTCAAAAAGAAACATTAGAAATGGTTCAAGGTGGAACATTAGAAATGACATTAGTTTCAACAAGTTTATTAGAAAACTTTGATTCTAGTTATATTGTATTATCATTACCATATGTATATGATAGTTTAGAGCACCAAAAAGCAGTATTCGAGTCAGGAGCATTTGATGAGTTATATGAAAAAACAAATCAAGAACAAGGATTTACTCCAGTAGCTACTTATACAGCAGGAGCTAGAAACATATATACTAAAGAAGAATTAGCAACACCTGAAGATTTAGCAGGTAAAAAATTCCGTGTAATGGAATCTCAATCTAAAGTAGATATGATGAATGCAATGGAGGTTGGTACTCCAATGGCTCAAGGTGAAGTTTATACAGCAATTCAACAAGGTATTATTGATGGTGGAGAAAATAATGAAGTTACTTATTCGGATTTAAAACACTATGAAGTAGCACCAAACTATTACTATACTAAACACTTAATGGTTCCAGATGTTGTAGTTGTAAGTAATACATTCATGGATACAATGATCGCTGAAGATCAAGAAATTTTCAACAGATTATTAGATGAATCAGTATCAACTGAATTTGATTTATGGACTCAAGGAGTTGAAGATGCAAAAGCGACAGCTGAAGCTGGTGGAGCAACATTCAGTGAAATTGATAAAACACCATTCCAAGAAGTTTGTTATGCATTAAATGAAGAAACAATCGCTACAGATGAAAGCATGAAAGCAATTTACGATCAAATTAGAGCTTTAGCATAAGAAAAAGGAGTTAGTAGGATGAATATTATTAAATCAAAAGTCGGTTTTGTACTAGAGTGGATTTCAATTGTAATCTTCTCTGGTATGACGTTATTAGCATCGTGGCAAGTATTTACCAGATATATATTAAATAATCCTTCAACAACAAGTGAGATTACAGCCAAATATATGTTTGTTTGGCTTGTGTTTATTGGAGCTGCATATGTGTTCGGTAAACGTGAACATATGAATATAGGATTTATTAAAGATAAAATGAGTCCAAAAGTTCAGTTTATTCTAAATATTATTATCGAAGTTTTGATTGTATTATTGCTTGTAACATATGTACCTGCATTATCTATGTGGTTACCAGGATTATTAGGTTTAGTATAAATTCAAAACTAGTATACAAGTTTATTGACATGACACAATTCTTATGCTACAACACTAGCATACCAGTTGAATAAAGGAGAAAAGTAATGAAAAAATATTACAGCACTCATCCGAGTGATTTTAAAAAGTATGACACTGCAGAAATTAGAGACAAATATTTAATGAACAATTTATTTGTTG
>JBKEBJ010000318.1:0-15041 GCA_047973105.1 Coprobacillaceae bacterium
AACTTTCATTAATAATTAAATCAATATTAGAACTATTTTTAGCTTCTGCAAATCTCACTACATATTCTGTATTTTGAGTTAGTCCAGATTGACTAAAAGTTACTGAATTCCCTAATGTTAATCGTAAAATTTCATCTGCAGTTAAAACAATTGGAGTTCCTACTGCTTCGTCAGTTCCTCTTTTATAAATTTGAAGAGTTGCTGAACCACCAGCTAAAGCAGCATGATTATCGATAATAGTAACATCAAAATCAATACTATTAGTTGTAACAGTTCTTTCTGAGAAGAATGTTCTAACAACCAATGAATCTCTAGTATACATAACTTCAGATTGACCAATCATAACATTCTGTTGTTCACCATTACCATCTAATTGATCATATGTCCCAGTAACAATTACTTTATACTCTCTACCAGCTGTTAAGCCAGTAAATGTTAATGTACCAGTGTAGTCACTAACATCAGATATGGTTTGTGAAGATACCAATCCCCCTAAACTACCATCATCTTGTACATAATATAAATTAGCACGAACTTTATATAACTCAGAAGTTAAGTTTAATATTAAATCTGGGTCATTAATTGTATAATCAATTACTAATTGTGAATCTGTTGAGGCATCTGTGTCCCACTCTAATGTAGCTTCTGGCTTTGTTTTAGCAGCTAGAGTAGTGAATTCAAATTCTCCACCAACCACTTCTAAATCATTTGAACCATCACTAAAATCGTGTAATACAATAACATATTCTGTATTTCGTTCTAAACTATTAAATGAATAATCTTTTCCATCAGTAGAAGCTAATTCTAATAAATCTCCTGAAATATCAATTGTTTCAATCGGTGTAGTAGAACCTACTTTATAAATTGACATACTTGCAGATGTAATATCTGTAATATTACTTAATATTTCTACTTTGAAATCAATACCTTCAAATTTAATTGTATCTTCGGTAATCCTTGCATTAACAGGAGCAACATCTAATGTTTCTAAGACATCACTAGTACCAATTTCTGCTTTATTAGCATACCCACTAAGTGTGTTAATATCATATGAAGCTTTTAAGACAACACGATACTTAGTTAATTTAGTTAAATTAGAGAACGTTACATTCTCACTTGTTCCACTATTTACAGTTGTTAGTACAACAGTATTAACAGGATCACCAATGATATCGCCAGCTGCATCCACTTCATAAATCTCAAAAGTTGGATAATCTTCTGGTGATACAATAAGTGCTCCATCAGCATCTAAAATCTCATAGTTTAATGTTATTTTATTTGCAGTACTATCATAGCTATTGTATGTAATAGTTGGAATATCTTTTAATGTTCCAGTCGTAAAGTCTAATGAACCTTGCATAGGTATAGCATTATTTCCACTATCTTTACCTTCTACTAATTCAATACGATAATTTGTATTTTCTAATAAATTAAGAATTTCTAAATCTTTACCTGTTTCAATAATTTCTAATAAATCATCAGCATCTATCTCATATGTTTCAAATGTTGAATCATCTAAATTAGTAATTTTTATTTTTACACTTGTTAAATCCTTATTTGGATCATCAATAGCAATATTAATAATTGCCCCATCAGACTTAATATTTACTTCTGTAAAAGTAACATCTAACGGTACTATTGGATTTGTCATGAATGGATCTGAATATATCATATGTGATTGCATCCCTACACCATCATCTAAATCAACCATAGCATTTAAAGCAATAACATATTCTGTGTCTGCTTCTAATCCATCAAATACACGTGTCATTGTTAAATCTGTACGATTTTCAATTGTAATACTATTAACTGGTGCACCTACTGGTTGCCCACTTCCATCTGTTTTATATACTTCTAGTACTGGTTTATTAGTGCTAGAGAAAACTAATGTTTGGTCTGCATCTGTAATTACATGTTTAACTTCTAAATGACTAGTACCAGCAGATTCTAATGTGAATTCTGCTTCTGGGAGTGCTTTTGAGAAGTTAAGGGTAATTGGATCAGAAGGATCTGAAATAACCGTAAATGGTTCTCCAGAGATAGCCCCATGTGCTTTAGCAACAAAAATATACTCTCCATTAACCATGGAAGCATTTTTAAATGTTTGTACTTCTTGTAATATTTGTGAGCGATCTACACGTAATGAAAGGTACTCTGTAGCATCTACTCCATTAGCATCATAATCATCTTTTAAATACGCCACATATTCTAAAGCAGTGATTGCATCATCATTATCAATGATTGTATCTACTTTTAACTTAAATACTTGTTTAGTATCTTGGTATGTTACTTCAACTTTACCAAGTTCTGGTAATTTCTTCTTGGTATTCGCAATTAAATACCAATCTGAATTAAGATGTTGTCCATTAGTCATTACGACATCATCATAATGAACATAATAACTAGTATTTGAATCTACTCCATCAATAACTACTTGATTATTATTTGCAGCAAGTGCTGAAATATTTACTGTTTTTGTTGCTGGACTTGATGATTGTCCATCATTTTTATAATATCCTAATACGATACTACTAACTCCACTAAAATCGCCATCCATCTGTAATGTTATAGAATCAGATGTTGTATCTACTAGAGTAGTTGTAAACATTAACATATCTAAGTTAAAGTTTTTACGATAGAAAACAGCTTCAATAGATCTATCTCCATCTCCTAAATATTTTCCTTCAACTGATAAATAGTAGTCTACTTGATATTGTAAATCACTAAAATTAAATGTTGTATTAGCATCATCAACATTAACTGCCTGTTCTTTAATTACATTACCATTTGAATCTTGTAACTTGATAACTAAAGATTGTAAACGTGAGTCTGTATCTGTAATCAGAACATCCCCAAAAATTGTATTCTTATCACTATTCGCATTAACATCAACTAATGGGATGTGATAAGGCATCGATGTAATTGTATTTATTTCTGGATACGTTGGTGTTTGGCTTCCACTTGTGCCATTACCACTACTATTACCATTACTATCAGATTGCGTACCACTAGAATCAGCATTACCTGATACTTCAGTGTCATCTGCAGCAGTATCTTTATCTTCATCTTTAGAATCTAAATAATCTTTATCTTCTAATTTTTCAGCATCATCATCAAAATTAACTTTGATATTACCCACATCTAAAGTATCTGTGTCTTCTTCAAATATTAATTCTTCATCCGCTAACATGAATTTGCATCCATTACTCTTAAGAGTTAAATACATTTCATTACTTATTGTTTCTTCATAACTTCCATCACTAAAAATACGAATTCTTTTATTCTCATCAATAGATACTAATAAAGCTCCACCTGTATATGCTTTACTATAATCTTTTCCATTTTCAAGATTCGCATCATCCAACACTAAGTATTGTCCTTGATTTAATTTAATAATTGATCCTTTTGGAACATTCTTTAAATCATTTTCTTTTGCCCTATTACCTACATTATATGTATCTGAATTAGACTGAATAGTTGTCTTTGAATGTAGATCATAAACCTGTGTCTTACTTACAATAGCAACAGAGTTGCTCAATAATTCCATCTCACTTGAATCTAAGAATAGAATTCGTCCATCATTTAATGTAAATGATGAATTTTTATCAGCAATTGTAGGTAGATTATATATACTCTCCAAATTATATGTTGCTTCCTCAGAAAAGGTTTGCATATTTCCATCCTGGTCATACGTATAACCTGAACGCTCTATTTTATATGCTTCGTTCATTCCTGGAAGTAGCATGAGTATTGTTGTTATAGCTATCGCAATAACCGCTACCACACTTGCTCCTATAACTAATTTTTTCTTCATTTTCTTACTCCTTATCAATACTTAGCACTTTATTTCTCGCAATTATAAATAGTTTCACCATTCTCCTTTACAGATAATAAGAGCACTCCATCATTTCCTTTTGTTACATAGATAGTATTAAAACCATCTAGTTCCAAACGATAGCCACCACTATCGATACTTTCAATTTTTCCTTGATATTCCACTTCACCCTCAAGAATTTTTAACTTCGCATCTTTATTATTAATATCTAGCGCAATAACACTACCACATGTATAATTGCCATTAATATCACTTGGCTGATTTGAAGTCATGATATATGTAATAGCAATCACTATTACAACCAAACACAATAAGCTAATCTTTATATGTTTTTTGATAAATGTTGTTCCCTTATTGTATAGTTCCTTCAATATGTATCATCTCCTCCCAATCATCCTGTAAAATATCCATTCCGTTATTTAATTCCACTTGTTCCTTAATCTAATTCCATGTTAATGCGTAATAAAATTTTTGTAAGAAATATTTCTCAACAAATTTTGCATTTTAGCGCATTCTAATTTCTGCAGTTCAAAACTTAAAATCTTGATTTTGAACGCAAAAAAAGTAAAAAGCACTTACCTTTTCAATACCACTTCTACCAGTGATACACTTATTAGATGCAAATAAAACTAAAAAAGTTGTATTTTGAACATTATTTTCAATTTTTTTACCGCATTACAATAATAAGACACATCGAAATTGGAAATGGTTCTCTTTACAAAACACTATTTTTTAATTTTTTTACGCTTTTGAACTGAAAAATGTTATCAATAACATTTTCATTTCACAGAGACCAGATAATCAAATTTGGTTCCCATTTTTATAAATATCACAAAATTTAGCATCAAAAATTATTATGCTACAGTATAAGACATTCTTACACCTATTTATTATAACAAACACAACTACAGCGAAACAATGATTTTATGGTGTAGTTTATGTTGTTTATTAAGAATGTTTATTTTTAATTTATTTATTAAAAAACAACCACCTAATATACGTATTTATTTTGATATTTTCACATTTATTTATAAAGAAAAGGATAAAACTATTTTAGTAGTGTTATCCTTTTTTGTTTAAAATATTAATATTGATCTTGTTTTTTCTTACGATATAGTAAACCAGTAATAGATAGGAGAATTGTTACTAAATATATTGTGATATTTGTTATATCATTTGTCCCAACTGTTGAAGAAGAATTCCCTTCATTTCCTGTTACTGTTGGTTTTGTTTCACCTTTTTCTAAAACTGTTACTTCAACATCCGTCACATTTACGATTTCAGCATTATTTTCATCTATGTATTTAGATGTAATACTGATTGTTGTAACTCCGCCATTTTCTCCAATATTATTTACTGCATTTATTCCACTTGTTGATACTGCAATATCTTTTCCAACAGTACTACGACGATTTGTATTTTCATTACCATTAATTAATGTCGCTATTACTTCAGAATTTTCAATTGCTTGATCATTTGTTAATGCCTTTGCTTCATCATAAGTTAATGTAAAATCACTTGCTGTTATAGCTAATGCATCATAGTCTGTAGTATCAACAGGTGCTGGTGTTCGTGTACCTAATACAACTACTTTTACTTTTTTACGTACACTTTGCCCATTGTCTACAACTTCAAATAATAAGTCATATATATTTCCTGTTGTTGTAGCTCCTTTGATGTCTGTTATTTGTCTATCATTTACTGATATTTGATTTGATAGATCTGTATAGCTCACAACATTACCATCTTCATCTTTATTGATTCTATACGCTACGACATTTCCTTTTGTAGCATCTTTAGCTTGTGTTGCACTTAATGATCCTGCAGAACTTAAATCTAATGAGAACCCAACACCACTAATGGCTATACTATTCGTTTCATCTACAATTAATCCTTTATGAACAATTGCGATTTCTACTGTTTTCTCGATATATTTACCTTCTGGAGTTGTTGCTTCATACTTGATAGAATACATACCAATTTGACTAAAGTCTGTTGTTGGTCCATCAACAATTGACCACGTTACAGATAATTCTCTTTCTTCCGCTACTCCAATAGTATCGTTCGCAAATCCATATGATGCGTTTACATTTTCTTCTATTTGTTCAATTATATTAGAAGTTGTTATCTCATATGTTTGTGGTTTTGCATCTAATACTGGTAATCCAAATACTTTAACAATTCTTGATTCTGTTGCACTATTTCCATAAGCATCTGTAATTACATATGTTACTTCATATGTTCCTGCTGTTATAAAAGTATCATCTTCTACTGGAATAGAATGTGTTATTGTTGTATTTTTATCATCACCACTTGTTTTAAGTGTGATGGTATTTCCTACTGCATCTACTGCTGAGATACCATCTAATAAATCCACTGTATCTCCTACAAATACATCTACATCAGATGTTGTAATTGTTGGTGGTACAGATGTTGAACTCACTGTTACTTCAACTGTGATTGTTACAATATCTAAACCACTTGTTGCAGTAAATGTTAAATCATATATTCCACCTGTTAATCCTGCAGCTTGAATTACACCTAATTCTGTCGTGTCCACAGTGATTCCTGTTATTGCATCTTTTGTTGCTAATACATAAGCACTTACTTCTCCATTTGTTTTAGAGATGGCTTCTGTTAATCCAGATGCGTCTAGGTTTGCAACTGTAAAATCTTTTGCCTTAAGTACAATTCCGTTCGCCACTTGTACTTCTGTTCCTTCTACTACAACAGTCACTTCTTTACTCACACTTCCATTATTTCCTGTAACAGTAACTGTAATTGTGAATTCTCCACCTTCTTCTCCAACATTCTTAATTGCATCTAGAGAAGATGTAGTTACATCTGTTGTAACATTATTGACTTCTGTTAAGTTACCATCAACTGTAACGAACTCGAAGGCTAACGCATTTACTTTTTCTAAGATTTGTTCTTCTGTTAATCCTTGTGCTTCACTTTGTGTCAAGGCAATATTTCCTGCACTAATACCCACTTCATTATCGATAACCATATCTGTTGGTGTTATCGCTACCGTTACAGTCTTTGTAATTGTTTTACTATCATGAACTGCTGTATATTTAACTTCATAAATTCCAACTGTATCAAACGCAGTACTTGGTCCATCAAGAATTTCATAAGTTACTGGTGTAATAAATGTTTCTGTTAATCCTGCTCCTTCAGTATTGCCTGCTTTCATATAAGAAGCATTGGCAGCTGATTCAACTTCAGTATCAATATTTGGTATATCAATTGGATATACTTGTATATCTGCATTGATAACCGGTTCTGAATTAATTTTTATTAATCTTGTTACCGGAGCACTATTTCCATAAATATCTGAGATTACATACGTTACTTCATATGTTCCAGCAGTTGTATACTTGTTATCATCTATATCAATGTTATGTGTAATAACTGTATTTTGTGTTGCTCCTGGTATAGCAACTAAAATTATATTATTACCTAAAGCATCTACTGCTGATACGCTATCTAATAAGTTCACTGTGTCCCCTACATACACTTCTATATCGGATGCTGTAATTGTTGGGGCTAATGTTGTTGAGCTTACTGTTACTTCAACTATGATCGTTACTGTGTCCAATCCACTTGTTGCAGTAAATGTTAAGTCGTATGTTCCACCTGTTAATCCTGCAGCTTGGATCGCTGCTAATTCTGTTGTATCTACAGTGATTCCTGTTACTGCATCTTTTGTTGATAAAACATAAGAACTTACTTCTCCATTAGTTTTAGAAATTCCTTCGCTTAAACCTGCTGCATCTGCATTCGCTACTGTGAAATCTTTTGCCTTAATAACGATTCCATTAGCTATTTGTACTTCTGTTCCTTCTACTACTACTGTTACTTCTTTACTAACGATTCCACTATCCCCTGTAACTGTTAATGTAATAGTGAAATCTCCACCTTCTTCTCCAACTGCTTTGATAGCATTTAGAGAAGTTGTAGTTATATCTGTTGTAACATTGTTTACTTCATTCAATGTTCCTCCATCAGCGATGAATGCAAATGCAATTGCATTTACTTTTTCAATGATTTGTTCTTCTGTTAATCCCTGTGCTTCACTTTGCGTTAACGCTACGTTTTGAGCACTTATACCCATTTCATTATCATATACCATATCTGTTGGTGTTATCGCTACATCTACAGTTTTTGTAATTGTTTCACCATCATGAACTGCTGAATATTTAACTTCATAAATCCCCACTGTATCAAACACTGTGCTTGGTCCATTAAGAATTTCATAAGTCACTGGTGTAATAAACGTTTCTGTTGGCACATTCCCTGCTGTATCATCGGCTTTCATATATGAAGCAGTAGCTATACCCTCTACAATTGTATCTATACCAAGCATATCAATTGGATATGCTTGGGCATCCACATTGATAACTGGTTTTGAATTAACTTTTACCAATCTTTTTTCTGTCGCACTATTTCCATAAACATCTGAGATTGTATATGTTACTTCATATGTTCCAGCAGTTGTATACTTGTTATCTTCTACGTCAATGTCATGTGTAATAACTGTATTTTGCATTATTCCTGGTGTAGCAACTAAAGTTATTTCATTTCCTTCGTTATCATTAGCTATAATGTCATCTAATAAATTCACTGTATCACCAACATATACTGTCTTATCAGGCGCAATAATTGTTGGTGGTGTTATCGCAATTACAGTAATAGTAATTGGATCACTTACTTTCGTATTTCCATATATATCTTGAATTGTTACTTGTATTTGGAAAGTTGTTGTTCCTGATGTTATAGCTGTAGGTGTAATTGTTACACTTCCATTTGCATCATTATTAGTTAATGTTGCTTTTGCTTTTTCTGTAGCATCACCTATAATTTCCCATGTGTATGGAGTAGTAGTATCTTTAATGCTAGTCCAGAAAGTAGGTTTAGCAGTAGTTCCTACAATAAGTGTATTACCCACTTTTACAGATGTGCTATTTGAAATTAAGTCTACATCTAATTCTGATGATGCATCATATTCAATAAACCCACAACCAATCGTCATCCCACTTGGAATCGTTGCATCAATTCCAAATACTTTTCCTTTATCCGTCCCACTAATAATTGCATCACTATCAATTAAAGAATTAGTATTATTTCGAACTGTATATTCATGATCAGCTTTAGCCACAAACTCAACACCATATGTGTCATAACCTAATTGTTGTTCATAGTTGAATACATATTTCCCATCTACATCTGTCATCACACTAACATGTGTAGAATCCTTCATTACTGGTTCGTAATCACCAGATGCATTTAGTTTATATAATTTAACTTCATGCCCTTGTAACGGTGTATCTCCGTCTTCGGTTCTATATAATCCATCTGCATTTTTATCTATAAATACTGTTCCACCAATTTCTGCAATAACTAATTCTGCTCCAACTTTAGTTCCATATAATGTTCCAACAAACGTTGAACTTGTTACAGAATATACAGGATTATAAACATTCTTTTGTCCAATTTTATTTTCTGCTGTATCATCATTCATTTCTTCATCTACACGTAATGGCACATTGAATTCTACTTCAGCCCCAGCAGCTAAAGGGTGTGTTGCCTCAATACGAACCATATTTACCTCTTTAAGATCACTTGGTGTCTCTACATAATTAGCGCCTGCTTTATCATAATTTTCTTCTGTTGCTTGAATTGAATACATAATTTCAAATCCAGATTGAGCCGCAATTAAACTCTCTAATTTCATATCCCAACTAAAATCATCTGGCTGGAATAAAGTTCCAAAATTTTGACCGGTTTTAGGAACAGGAATATAAACTGTATAATTTGATGCTACTTCTGTTGTATTATTTGTGATTTTTACTGTATAATCTGCTTCAGTTCCAGGTGTGAAATAGGCTAACGTACTAGCATCTCCTTCTACATAAGGCTTACTATTTTCACCTGCAATAGATAGAAATGTTTCAACTAATACATTCGCATTCTCTAAGATATTTATTGATTTTAAAGCGGTAGTTAAAATATATTCATCCGTATCACCGTTATTATTGAAATCATGAATATCAACTATCGGTGCAGTTGCAGATCCCGTTGATGAAAGAGCACTATACCCTTCTCTTCCAAACGCAATCAAATCTTGTGTAGTGATTTTCCCATTTGCTTTGGGTTCTGATACTACATCATAACTAAATGATATACTTTTGTATTCATCATTAATTGGCCCTCCAATTAATATTTCATCTATTGTTTTAATTTTATAGATTATTTCACCCGCATCGTTCGTATAAGTATCATCTACATACCACCAATCATCTGATACAGTAACGCCGTCATAAGATAATGATAAAGTATCAATTGCAATATTCATTCCAGAAGGTTGACGTAAATAAATTTCAGGAGCCTGCATAACTGTTGTATTTCCATAAGGATATGAATGAATAGAAATACTTCCTGATAAATTGAACTTATCACCAGCCTTTAACTGAGTTATTACTTTTCCATCTACATCTTTTATTTCTGCCTTTGCATTACTTACTACTGTTTTATCACTAGAACTACTATTTATCATTTTTGCAGTACTTGTTGATAATGTATTACTTTTATCGGTTTCATCGTACATTGAGAATGTTACTGTTGCCTCTGTAGTAAAAGAATCTAAACTACCGTGAACAGTTATGTTATCACTACTTAATACAGATAGAGTGCTTGACAAATAGTTAGGACTAAAACTACCAACTTTAGCCTTAACTTCTGTAAAAAATTCATCTTCATCTAAATTTGCGATTTCTTTAGTTAAAATCTTTGCCCTACCTGTAAAACCTGTCGTTGTTGGCTCTAATAATGCATTTAATTGATCACTACTCAATGTTCTCCAACCATTTAGGTTTGTCTTATACTCAATTTCCGTAATTTCATTTCCAACAATACTACTATCGAACGGTAATTTTACTTGCGTTACTTGGTAGCCATCGCCAATCTCAAAATGTGCTATTTGATTTCGTCTTGTACCAGGCATACTATTAGTAACTCGGAAGAATGGACCACTTTTCTCATGATTTTCTATATTAGTATCTATATAGCCATTTCCTCTAGAAACAACACTTATAGTATTAGTAACTTCGCTCTCATCAATAACTTCTACTGAATATATCCCTCTAACAGGATTAAGAGTAAGTGTATCGGACTTACCATCATAATATGTTACTTCTAATGTATCTAAAGCTGGATTACTATATTCCCCTAATGTTGTTCCTTCAGGTACCTTGTAATTGACAGCGTAGCTCGAACCACTTGACCATCGATTAATAGTTACAATCACCCTAGAATTTTCTGGTTCATCCTTCACATCATCTAGTGTATAAGCTGAAAACCCACTTATACTATCAAATTCCATTCCTTCAGGATAATAAATAGTATATACTGCTTTTTTAGCATAATGATTTTTTATACCATCATAAATTGAGTTACTATCATAGGCAAGCCACATGTTTGTGTTCGTTTGTCCTATCGATATTTCACTTTCAGTACTTGCTAATACTGTTTTTGAAGAAGTAGCATCTCCATATAATCTAAATTCTCCTGAACCAACTGTACCTCCATTAGTATGTACTTCTTGAGAAATACTTCCAATCTCTTGTCCCACACTAGATACTCCAAGCATCACAGAAGGGACTACTATACTTATTATCATTAGAAATAGTCTTTAATAGTGTTTCACTCTCTTTCATACGGTGAATATTTTCCTCGTTACTTTCATTTATACAATGTAAATATAAACTATTTTCGTTTATATCCATTTCAATTTCTATTTCTGTATTCTCTAATGAATATTGTAATGCATTAGTAATAATATTTTGTATTAACATATAGAAACAAACTTTATTCATTGTAATTATTAAGGTCTCTGGAATATTCATATTTACCCATAGATTTCTTTGTTGTAATCTAGTTTGATAGCTTTTAATAATTTCCATAATCATTTGTGAAGCATCAAACTCTTGTTCTTCTGATAAAAATTCTTCTGTATTACTTAAGACTTCTAAAGTATGATTGATTTCCTTTAATATATAATCTGTACGAGCTACGTTATAAGAAACTACTTCCTTAATGTCTTCTCGTAAACTCATATTAGCTACATCTTCATTTCTATGAAGTGTTTGATATAAAGGAGTCTTTAAATCATGTACCATTCCTCTAGAAATCATCAAAGCATTCTGCAAATTTTGATGTTCTTGTTGTAATTTGGAATCCAATGTTGTTTGTTGCATCGCTAATGTTTGTAAGTCTTGATCTAACTTACGAGCAAAATTAGTTAAACCTTGACTGATATCATCATCTTGATTCGTAATTAAATCAAAATTATAATCATCCATTTTATTTAATGATTCTTTTACTTGTGATAAAGGACTTATTAATACTTTTTGCATAGCAAACAAAATAATTCCTAAAACAACAAATAAAATAATATTTATAATTAAATAGAAAGATAAAAAATCATGAATATAGACACTATCTGATAAATGGTATATCGCATACCAAATCTTATAGTTACTATTTTCAACAGAGAATGTTCCACTCATTTCTAAAGCAATAGCATCCTCATTTAATACATCTACATATCCTGTAGAAAAGTTCACATCAATAGTTTGATATATAATCTTCTCATGATTTTCTAGAACAATTTCCATTGGATATTCTTTTGATAACTCTTTTAAATCGATTATAATTTCATCTATTGATTTATATAGAATCACATCTATTTTTTGTTCAATTTCATTGACATACTTTTTTTCTGCATGGCTATAGCCATCTGAGAGAAAAGCTAAGTTATACACAAAAACAACAATAATACCAATACATATTAGACTTAATAAAATACTAGTTATTGTTAGTTTTTTTCGTCTATTCATTCCATTTATACCCATATCCACGAACAGTAATTAAAGAAATAATCTTTAATTTCGCTCGCAAATGTTTTATATGTAAGTCAATGACTCTTTCATCGATTTCTTCTATAGGAATACCCCATATCTCATCAATAATATCTTGCCTACTTAGTGTAATACATTTGTTCTCTAAATACAATTTTAATATCTGGTATTCTTTGGGTGTTAAATCAATCTTCTCACCATTCTTTTTTACTTCATGTGCTTTCTTTGACAACGATATACCTTCTGATTTAGATACTAAAATATCTGTGCTTACATTTGAAATATTGCGTTCTTCAGCTAATCTTTTAACATACTTTACAATCACTGGTAATGCACGGCTTTTACTCAAATAGAAATCAACATGAATATCTATCGAAGATATTTCTGTATCATCATCTGGATTACCAGTTAAAATCATAGTATTAACTTTGGGATCAATATTTTTTATTGTAGTCAAAAAACGAATACCATCAAATTCCTTCATAATTAAATCTGAGATAACTAAATCATATGTACTCTTCGCAAACATTTCAATTCCAGAAATTGGATTATCAACACTATTTACCTCATAGCCTTCATTACGTAGCACACTCTCTAAATTTATACGATATGATTCATTATCTTCTACTATCAATATCTTTTTCATACACTTTCTTTCCCTCCAATATATACGATACTCATTATCTACAAATTTTTCAACTATTTATTGAAGAAAAGGATAGATGTTAGTCTATCCTTTAGTTGTTTCTTTTCTACGTTTCAATACTAGGATACTAGTTAAAGTAAGTAACAATAGTATTCCATATAAGAAACTTGATTGATATAAACTGTCATGTGTATTCACAGAACTGTTATTTGTGATTTCTGTCTGTGGTTTTTCAGTAGGTTTATCTCCTCCAGTTATATTTTCTACAACCGTGACTTGAATTGTCTTTGTCGCTAATACTTCTTCACTTCTAGCTTTAGTATTCATAATATTTAGTTCTACGTCTACGACAGTTTTTCCTGATACAGATTCTAGAGTTTCAACTTTTACCGTGATAGGTAATTCTGTTTCTCCATCTAATGTACTTACATGCCATCCTTTAGCGTTGGCTTTTTCTATTACTAATTCTGTAACAGTACCATTATTCATATGTGTCTTCAATGTTGCGTAATCTACTGTAAAATCATCTGCTTCAATTACATATTCTTCATCAAAAACATATACTGTAATTTCTTGTGTAATTGTATTTCCAGCACCATCGCTAACAGTAACTGTGATTGTAAATTCACCACCTGTTGCCCAGTTTACTACACTTGCATAATCTGTTGTTACTGTAAAACTTGCCGAATTATCACTTGCGCTAAAACCAATATCACTTAAGAATTGTTCTTCACTTACATTTGCATTAAGTCCATAATTAACACTATTTAAATCAAATGTTATTTCTGGATCTACTGTATCTACAATATCTACTAAGATATTATGAGAAGTTATTAATCCTGCTTTATCTTTTACATAAATTGTTACTGTATTTCCTGTTGATACTACTGTTTGATCTAAATCTGTAAAGTTATCAGATTTAATTGTTAAATCCGAACCTGCGTCATTATCCGATACAACTGTGTCTCCTAATTGACTTAAGATATCTGTCAATTTCCAACTACCATCTTTACTTGCTTCTAAAGTAGCTGTCGCATATTGAATAGTAAATACTGGAGTTGTCGTATCTACAATATTTACTGTAATCTCATGTGAAGTACGTTGTCCAGTTATATCCTCTACATAGATAATTACTTTATTGTTATCTGATATCGTTGTTTGATTTAAACTACTAAAGTTAGTTGATTTAATTGTTAAATCTGAACTTGCATCATTATCTGATACTGTAATTGTTCCTAGTTGACTAATAATATCAGCCAGTGTCCAATTACCATCTTTATCTACTTCTAAAGTAGCTGTTGTATATTGAATGGTAAACTCAGGAGCCAGATTATCAACGATATCTACTTCAATGTCATAATACACAGTATTATCACTTGGATCCGTTACATAAATTCTTACTATATTTCCTGTTGATACTGTTGTTTGGTCTAAACTTCCAAAGTTATCTGAATGAATTGTTAAATCAGCTAATGCATCATTATCTGATACTACTGTAGTCCCTAACTTCGCTAATAAATCCGCTAATGCATCATTATCTGATGTTGTGATAGTTCCTAACTCTGCTAGTAAATCCGCTAATGTTAGTGTACTTCCACTATTCACTTCTAACTCTACACTATTCTTTTCTACTGTAAAT
>JBKEBJ010000349.1:0-2171 GCA_047973105.1 Coprobacillaceae bacterium
TATTTAAATGTTACATTCTTAAATTCTAATAAACCTTTTTTCGATTCAATAAATGCTTTAGGTGTTGTTGGATCTAAGATTTGTGGTTCTGTACTTAAGACTTCAAAAATACGTTCTGCTGCTACAGAAGCACGAGGTAACATAATAGAAATCATAGCAATCATTAAGAATGACATAATGATATTCATCGCATATTGAATAAAGGCCATCATCTGTCCAATATCAATATTTCCTAAATCTACTTGTTTTGCGCCAAACCAAATAATCAGCACAGAAACAACATTAAACATAAACATCATAATTGGCATAATTGATGCCATAGCACGGTTAACAAATAAGTTAACTTTTGTTAAGTCATCATTTGCATTATTAAAACGATTTTCACTATATTTTTCATTTCCAAATGCACGGATCACTAACATTCCTGATAAGTTTTCACGCATTGTTAAATTTAGTTTATCAATTAATTCTTGAATTACTTTGAATTTTGGTAATACGACAACAAAGGCAACACCAATAACACAAAGCATAACAACTAATACTAAAGCAATTATCCATGTCATTGATGGTGAATTATTAATCGCTTTGATTAATGCTCCAATACCCATCATTGGTGCAAAACAAACAATACGTAAAACCATTGTCATTACGTTTTGAACTTGGGTAATATCATTTGTTGTTCTAGTAATTAATGATGCAGTTGAAAATTTATTAAATTCATCATTTGAGAAACTTTCTACTTTTGCGAAAACATCTTTACGTACATCACGGGCTAATCCAGCTCCAATACGTGATGATAATAATGACACAATAATAGCCGCAACACTTCCTAATAACGCTATTCCTAACATTTTTAGACCAACACCAATAATATAACTCATTTGGACATCTTCTGTATCAGCACCTAATCTTTCATACTCTGCTTTTACACCATTACCTGCAGCTATTGATAAAGTAGATTCCCCCATAGATTCTATTTGGGTATCTATTTCTTTAAACATTTCTTCTTTTTGTTCAAAAGTCATAGTTCCTAATACTTGATAAATAGTTATTCCTTCTGGTAAATCTTTGAATCTTTCTTTATATTCTTCAGAGTTTGGATCCATTTTATCAATTGATGTCACAATTAACATTGGTTTTGTTAGTGCATCATTTAATGTATCCATTTCTTCACTTGATAAATCCTTTAATACATATACATCTTGATTCTTTGACTCCGGAAAGCTACTTTTTATATCACTATCCACTTTCCCAGCTTCCACTAGTTCATAACTATCCTTCATTATTTTTTGATCATCATCATCCATTAATACTAATAAATGATCAAATGTCTCTGTTGTTAGTACATCGCTTACTGCCCCATCAAATCCCCCAGCTTGAATACCAACAGATACTATATCTGACATTAAGTCAGGTAAAGACAATTCTGCTTGTGATTGTCCGAATAATAATGCTACACAAAAAAGTATGGGTGCCCAAAACTTTTTAATGTATTTCATTAATTTCAGCATTACATATCCTCCTTATTAATATTCCTTACATTTTCTCTCATTCTTTTTAAATACCCACTAATAATTTGGAAGTCTTCCTCTGTAAAACCAACAAATAATTGTTTAGCTACATCTTCCATTATCGCAATTGATTCTTCTACAAGTTCCATACCTTTAGGCTCAACCTTCAAGATATAGTTTCGCTTATCATTTTCATCAATTTCACGACTTAAATAGCCAGCTTTCTCTAAACGTTGAATACGAACAGATAAAGTGACTGGTGTGACTCTTATTTTTCTAGCGAGTTCTTTTTGATTTGTTACTTTTTTGATACTAATCGTTGATAGTACTTTCGTTTGTTCTGGTGAAATATCGATCCCTTTTGCTCTAATTGCTCGAATCATGGACTTATGCATTGTCTTGTGTATACACCCAAATTCTTCACTGATTTTCTTAACGTTTTCTGTGTCTATACCATCGCACATATACCTCACCTCCTAATTATTTAGTATACTAACAATTAGTACACTAACCATTATAGTAACCTTGTTACTTCTTGTCAATCGAGTAGGAGGAAATAACTAGCTTAGTTATCTCCGACCTCTCACACCACCGGGCAAGCCGTTCAGCACACAGCGGTTTAAATCTATACTAAATATGGACTTTCTCAAATTGGACTAC
>JBKEBJ010000370.1:0-1555 GCA_047973105.1 Coprobacillaceae bacterium
TTAGTATTGATCCACCATATATATAATCCTGTAAATCTTCTCCACCCATATTAATTAGTAGTTTACGGAAATAAGCATAATCATCGTATTCCTCCAAAGCATCTAGTACACCATCTTCTACTTCGTCAATAAATTCATCTCCATGTTGGCCCATATTTACAATTCTACTTATCACAAGTGAATAGGTATTTTTGTTATACCCCCACTTTTCATATAACTGTTCTGCTTCATCACACTGATTAACTTCATGATCTAAATCCATTGAACTAACTAACTTCGCATACAAATCAACATCACTGATATTCTTCTCTGCTGGTCTATAGGTAGCATTTTCACCAGCTTGCACTTCATCATTCTTCCACAATTGTAATGCATATTCAGAAGTATTATATATATATATGTATAAGTGATTAATTAGCTTCCTTAGTATAGCTTCACCTTTTTCTGTTTGGATTAAACTATCTGTTAGTACATCTTCATTAAAGTCTTCCATATAATCATTATAAAGGCTGGGATAATAACTACCATAGTTACTAACACTAACATTCTTTTTTCTATTTTTTTAATTAATCCATCCACAAACTTTTCTAAATTTTCCACATTCAATTTTTCTTGCATACTTTATCTCCTAACTTTCATTAATTTATGCTCATAGTAATACCTATACTTTTAGACGAGTTATTTAAAAAAAGGGTTCAAATTTAATAAAATATTTTTTTGTAAAAAACTATAAACCAATATTTTAACCTTCTACCTACTTCTTTCTTTAATTACATTTCATATTTCAGACTAATAGCCAATAAAACATTGATACAATTTCTAATACTCTTATTCTAGATTTATCTTCATCTATCTAAACCTTATATTATATAATATTATTAATATGATATAATATTCTTAATTAATAATTTTCAATGTGGAGGTATCAAAATGAATATATTACTTTTTGTTTTAGCAGGAATCCTTATTATACTATTTTTTATTATTTCTCATATTCTACAAAAAAAAACTTTTACGTTTCTTTTCTTCAGATTATATTGACTGGGATCAAAACTCATTATTGGAATATAGTTCTTTGGAATTCAAAAAAGCTTATTGGTTAAAAAATCATCAATTGAATAAACAAACTTCTTCCATTGATGACTTAACTTGGAATGATTTAGATATGGATTTACTTTATACTAAACTAAATGCTACACAGTCAAGTTGTGGATCTGAAGTTCTTTATTCTAAATTACGTGAATTGTCATTTGATAACACTTCAATAACTAACTTCTATCAACTGATTCCTTTCTTTCAAAATAATACTAAATTAAAAGCAAATTGCTTAATTGCATTATATAATTTAGGCGATCAAGATAGTTTACGCTTATTTGATTTCTTATTCACAAAGGAAAGAATAGAAAAAATAAATGTTTTACCATTTTATCTTTTATGTTCTAGTCAAGGAAAGTAGCTACACTAAGGTAGAGTTTAAGTAATTGAAACTGGTGGTAATCCACCATTAAATGTATGAGGTCTCTTTGTGTTATACCAATCAAAAGCATAGGTATCT
>JBKEBJ010000445.1:0-10789 GCA_047973105.1 Coprobacillaceae bacterium
ATGCAAATCAAAGAATTGATAAATATATGAAGAAGTTATTGGTGCAAGCACCAACTAATTTTATTTATAAAATGTTTCGTAAAAAAGATATAAAAATTAATGGTAAAGCTGTTAATGAGAAATATATTCTACAACAAAATGATGTTTTACAAATGTTTTTATATGAAGATAAATTTTTAGAATTCACAAAAGAAAAAAACATTTTAGATTTACCACAAGAATTTGATGTATTATATGAGGATGATCAAATTTTAGTAGTTAATAAACCTGTTGGTTTACTTGTTCATGAAGATTATCAAGAGAGTATTAATACGCTTTCAAATCAAGTATTAACATACTTAGCTGCTAAAGGGGAGTATGAAACAAATCGTGATCAAACATTTACACCTGGTCCTGTACATCGATTAGACCGTAATACTAGCGGAATTGTTATCTTTGGAAAAACCATGGTAGCTCTACAAACACTGAATGAAATGATTAAACAGAGATATTGTATTGAAAAGAAATACTTAACAATTGTTAAAGGCGCAATGACTAGTCCTAGAGAGTTAGAAGGGTATATAAAAAAGGTTCCTGCCGAAGCTAGAGTTACTTTTGTGAAGAAAGATGCGCCTGGTGCTTTATCTATGCGTACTAAGGTATTTCCGATTAAAAACAACCAAGAGTATAGTTTGGTAGAGGTACAGCTTGTTACTGGAAGAATGCATCAAATACGTATTCATTTAGCGAGTATTGACCATCCGATTATTGGTGATACCAAGTATGGAGATTTTACATTAAACAAGAAAATGAAAAGAAAATATCACTTACAACATCAATTATTACATGCCTATAAAATCAAATTTATTAGACCAATAGGTAAATTAGCGTACTTGCAGGATAAAGAGATTGTTTGTCCAGTATCAAATCAATTTAAAAATCTAGAAAACAAACTATTATAAACTTAACAGAGACATTGGTTTATAGTATACTATAGTTATAATATAAGGAGGACATAGAATGAAATATTATATTGGGATTGACTTAGGAGGTACAAATGTACGTACACTATTAGTAGATGAGAATGGGGCTACGTATAGTGAAGTCAAAGATAATACAGAAAGAGAAGAAGGACCTGATTATGTTTGTGCTAAAATTATTCGTCAAATCGAAAGTTTAGATACAAGTGTTTGTGGTGGTATCGAAAATGTACAAGGGATTGGAATTGGCGTACCTGGACCTGTAGATACAGTAAAGGGAACAATGATTATGGCAACAAACTTACCAGGATTTGAAAACTACCCAATTTGTAGTAAAATATCAGATCGTTTTAACTTACCAGTGTTTATAGATAATGATGCAAATGTTGCTGGCTTGGCAGAAGCAATGTTAGGTTCTGGTAAAGGATATCCAACAACATATTATGTAACAATTTCAACAGGGATTGGTGGAGCGTTTATCGTTGATGGTAAATTAGTATCTGGTGGACGTGGACATGCAGGTGAAATTGGAAATATTATTGTTAAGAATAATGGATATAAGTTTGGTGGATTAAACCCTGGTGCTGTAGAAGGGGAAGCTAGTGGAACAGCAATTACTCGTAAAGGACAAGAATTACTTGGTAAAGATAAAGTAAATCATGCAGGCGATGTGTTCAGATTAGCTAATGAAGGAGATTTAACAGCAAAAGGAATCGTAGATGAATGTGTTAGTCAATTAGCTTCTATGTTCGCTAATATCGCTCATACAGTAGATCCTCATTGCTTTGTTGTCGGTGGTGGTGTTATGAAATCCAAAGAGTATTTCTATGACACATTAGTAGAACAATTCAATGCTAAGATTCATGTGGGAATGCGTGGACATATCCCTTTATTAGAAACAAAAATTGAAGATTGTGGTGCTATTGGAGCAGCGATGCTACCAATGAGTCGCTTAGGATAATAATATGATAAACAGTCCACTTCAAAGTAGACTGTTTTTATTATGTAATTGGAATCATCATTTTTGTAAGATAATCTTCATTAGGACGATTATCTTCATTTAGGTATTGATAATATATGGGGCCCATTGATTGATAACCATTCTTACTAATCCATTCCATCAATTCCATTAATGTAGGATCTTGTTTCTCATATGGACCATAATCAATAGTTGTTACCATTTTTCGTTGTTTAATTACATGACATTTTATAGAATCCTTATCTTCAATGGAATGTGGAATAGGAAAACCTATCTCTACATCTAATGCTTCTAAATCTGTGTTATGAAAACAAACAATGGGACCATCTGCTGGTAAAATATCTAATTCCTTTAAGTAGTGCATGATTTGTTCATGGGTTTGTATAGATACTTTTTCATATTCCACCATGAAATTCATCGTACTACGTACAGAAACTATATATTGAGTGGGATGTTCATGTACAAATATTTTTGATACTCTTGTCATTTTTATTTCCTCCTAAGTGTTGTTACAATTATTGTATATTAGAAGTTCAAAAACTGCTTGATGCTCAATGCCCTATTTATATAATCAAAAAGATGATATGTAAATGTATCATCTTTTCTTATCCTTTATTATGAATTAAATCCCAAATGTCTTTTTTATAAGTTCTACTCATTGGAATAGAAGAATCATCATGCAATATGATAGAATCATTTTTCACTTCTTTTATTTTATCAACATTCACTATATAAGAGCGATGCACTAATACAAATTGATTTGAATTTACTTTTTCTAAGAACCCTTGAATTGTATTTCTTTCACTATATGTTGCACTAGAAGTATTAATTTTCAAATAATGTTTTACAGATTTAATATAGTTAATAGAATCAATTCTAATATTTGAAGTTCCATAACGAGTCTGAATTTGATATCTATTAAATTCTTTTTCTAAAATAGGGATTAAATCATTACATACGTTTTTAAAATCATTTTCTATAAAATTATTTTTAACATATCCAATTGGTTGTAAAATAAAACTTGCTTGCATTATAGAAATATCAGGAGGACCAAAGATAACTAAATAGGCATCTTCATTATCCTTCCTTAGTTCTTGAAAATTAGAAATATCATCTATCGAATGAATTTCTATAAAAATGATATCGTATTTATTTTGGTGTTCAAAGGGAGTATATTGATATTCAATATGGTGTTTAGATAAAGTAGAGCGAATCATATAACCAGTATCTTGATTAGAAATCATTATATGTATTCTAATCATGTTTTTCACCATTTATTTTATCAATATATTCATTAATATTAATATCTGGTTGTTTTAAAGCGTCTAATATGTGTGCTTCATCTATGATTTTAACACCACGTTTTTGTAGGTAATCCAAAGCTTCACAAAAACCTTCTTTATCTGTTCCTTCTAATGCCTTAAATGTGGTCGTAGATCCATCCATTGTTTCAACCGTTAGTGTAATATGATGCGATATAGATCCATACGGCCAGTGTGGAGAATCATTCCAAGATATTCGTATACGTGGGATAGCATCTAAATTTATTGAGAAATTAAATAGATTTTCGCTTTTTTTATTATAAAAATATTTAAGTCTATCTATGAAGTCTAAACTTCCAAAGAAAGTTAAACGTTTATCATCAATTGTCCAATGAGAATGTGAATTATATAATGATGGAGCTAAAAATAACAGTATTGCAGCAACTAAAGCAATAATATAAATGACATGACATAAAACAAAAGTTGAAAAAGACATAGGAATTCGGATCATAATATTAACAAATAGAAAAAGACCACCTATAAATAATAAAATAGGATATAATATACGCTTTGTTTTATGTCCGACATGATACTTGGGTTCTTTCATCTTATTACTCCTTTATATAATATATAGTATTCCTACTATATATTATATAATACTTCTTTTTCAACACAAGTAATTGGCACGAAATGTTTATTATTGGCACCAGTGACCGATGATGATGTAGATATAGATGGTACAATAAAAGTGTATTAAAAAAGAAAGAAGGAGAATAGTTATGGGGGTCTTAAAGAATGCAACAAGAATGTTATCAAAAGAATATAGAAAAACTATTTTTTATGCAATAACATTAGTTTTTGCGACAGCAATAACAGTTATATTTTTAGAAATTATTAATGATAAAAATATAAAGGTCTTAAGTTTGTTGGATGCAGAATCAGTAGGTGCCATTTTTACAGATATGATAGGTTTTATTATTATAATATTTTCAATAATAGTGATTATATTTTCAAATGGTTTCTATTTAAGAAGGAAAACAAAAGAGATATCTATTGTTTCTATATCTGGATATGGAATGACAAAAACAGGAAAATATTTAATTGTTCAAAATTTCCTAATTATGTTGTTGGCTTTACCATTTGGATTAGGATTAGGATATATTTGTAGTCCTTTTGTATCAAATTATATTTATCATACATTACAAATTACAAGTCAACATTCTACATTTTCAATTAGTTTATTAGTGCAAGTTGTTGTTACAATATTCAGTATTGTAATGATTGTAACATTGATTGATGCTGGATATGTATATCGTAATCGAGTTGTTGATTTACTAAGAATGAAAGATAATACAGCAATAGTACGTAAAGGAAAAACAAAATTACCATCAATTATATTCGTGATTGTATATTTTTTAGGCGTTTTAATGTTGATAACTTCGCCATACGATACAACTGGTTATTTGGTGTTTGCAGGAATTGGAAGTATTAGTACTGTTTGTTTATTACATTGGTATTTTCCAGAAAAAATATTACAAATAAAAACAATCAAAACAGTTAGTGACAAATATAAAATGATTGCCTTAGGAAGTTTGGAAAATATGATTCAAAGTTCTAAATTATTAATATTTTTAATGGTTATCTCGGTGACTTTATTATCCACACAAATGTTGACATCATATGAAAGCGAAAGTAGTGGAGTAGTAGCGTTTATAGCGTATATTATAGTGATTATCATGTTATGTGTTAGTTTGTTATATAAATACATGATGGAAGCACAAGGACAAAAAAAACAATATCAGATGTTATATGTTTTAGGATATACAGTGAAACAATTACAAGTGATAGTTAGAAAAGAATTATTCTATTATTATGGATTATTGTTATTGTTACCTGGGATTTATATGGTTTCTATTTTAGGCATGTCTTATTTTCATGGAGAAGCATCGATTGGTTTTGCACTAACAATTATAGGTATTTACGTATTAGCTCTAATAATAACGGCATTACTGTGTTATATCAGTTATGATAAACAGGTTATAAAACTACTTAAGAGGGAGAACTAACAATGACAAATAAAGAAATATTATCAGCCAAAGATGTAACAAAGATATATGGTTTAGCTACAAAGACACCATATACTGCTTTAACAAACGTATCATTAACTATGAATACAGGTGATTTTATCTGTGTGATGGGTCCATCTGGTTCTGGGAAAACAACATTTATTAATACAATAACAACCATTGATGTTCCTACAAAAGGACAAGTAAATATTAATGGTACAGAAGTGAGACAAATGTCAGAAGGCCAAATTGGTAAGTTTCGTTATGAGAATTTAGGGTTTATTTTTCAAGAATTTAATTTATTAGATTCTTTGACAATATATGAAAATATCGCGATTCCATTAACCTTGGCGGAAGTAAAAAAAGAAGAGATAAAACAAAGAGTAGAAGTGATTGCGGAAAAGTTATCAATTAAAGATTTATTGAACAAGTATCCAAGTGAATGTTCAGGAGGACAAAGACAAAGAGCTTCTATTTGTCGAGCATTAGTGACAAATCCAAAATTGATTGTTGCGGACGAACCAACAGTTAATTTAGATAGTAAAAATTCACATGAGTTATTATCTATATTTAAAGAGTCACATCAAAATGATGGAGTATCTATTTTGATGGTTACACATGATCCAATGATTGCTTCTTATTCTTCGAAACTTTTATACATTAAAGATGGGGTTATAGATTATACTTTAGAAAAAGGGGATATGAGTCAAAAAGATTATTTTTATAAAATTGTTGATATTAATTCATCAGAATCACAATTATTATTCAATGATTAATAATATGAAATCTAGTATTTAATTACTTTTCTTAAAACACTATTAAGTTTTTATTTAATAGTGTTTTATACTTTGTGTTATAATAGATGTAAAAGAAAGGTGTTAATAATACGGGCATAAATGTAAATTAGGATTGGTAGAACTCATTTCCTAAAGTGTTATACTTAATATATAAAATTAGGAGGTGCAATTAATGGAAGTAGGAAATAATTTATTCAATGCTCGAAAGAAAAAAGGATTATCACAAGAAGAGGTTGCAGAGAAATTAGGAGTAAGTAGACAAACCATTTCAAAATGGGAACTTGATGAGACGTTACCAGACATACGTCAATCAAAAAGATTAGCCATATTATATGGCCTATCTTTAGATGAATTAATAACGTTTGATATTGACGTAAAAGAGATTCAAGAAGTTATTGAAAAGATGAGTGAAGAGAAGCAACAAAAAATTGATTGGACAAAAACTTGGGGTGAAAAATATCCAGTTTTAACAACCTATCAACAAAAGGTTGAACTTAATGATTATATTCCACAAATAAAAGAAATGTTAGACAATTTGAAAAGGGAATATGCGTATAATGATTTAGATGCTTTTTTAGTATTAAAGGATATTTTGGCTCAGATTTGGAATGAAAAGGAAAACAGATAATTAGGAGAATGGTTATGATTTATGAGGGAATACTATTAGTAATAATAATTATCATAACATTTATCGAGTTTAGATTACGTCATTATATTTTTATTAATAGTCGTGATATTTATAACAAAAAATATCAGTTGCCAACGTATTTTTATATTTCTAATTTAAAAATAAAATGGGTATTGATAGGGATTCATATGATTTTAATAGTATCTAGTTTATTTGGAGTTAGTATATTATATTTCATGCTTTGTAACGCGATTACGCAAGTAGTAGATAGTTATTTATATATTATGAAAAATAAAAAAGAGAAATCGTCTCCTCTATAGTATATTATAGAGGAGATAGTTTCATTAGTTAACATTATTATATGTATTTATAATAGTGGTTTTTTTTAGTTAAAAGTGATAGAATATTTTAGATACAAGGAGGGATAATATGAAAAAAAGAGTAGTTGTTGGATTAAGTGGTGGTGTTGACTCGGCAGTCGCTGCATACTTACTGAAACAACAAGGGTATGAAGTAATTGCAGTATTTATGCGTAATTGGGATAGCCAACTAAATAATGATATTTTAGGGAATCCAACAAATGATGATGATGTGTGCCCTCAAGAGAAAGATTTTCAAGATGCTCAAGCTGTAGCTCAACATTTAGATATTCCTTTAAAAAGAGTCGATTTTATTAAAGAATACTGGGATCATGTTTTTACTTATTTCTTAGAAGAATATGGAAGAGGTAGAACACCAAATCCAGATATACTGTGTAATAAACATATTAAATTTAAAGCCTTCTTTGACTATGCAAATACATTACAAGCAGACTATATTGCGACAGGACATTATGCAAGAGTAGAACATCATGATGGTCAAGATTCAGTTATGTTAAAAGGCGTTGATAATAATAAAGATCAAACCTATTTTTTATGCCAATTGAATCAAAGTCAGTTACAAAAGACATTATTTCCATTAGGTAATATTGAAAAATCAGAAGTCCGTAAAATTGCGAAAGAATTGGATTTACCAGTCGCAAATAAAAAAGATAGTACGGGAATATGTTTTATAGGAGAAAGAGATTTTAAAGAATTCTTACAAAACTATATTCCAGCTCAAAATGGAAATATGGTAGATATTGAAACTGGTGATATTATTGGAGAACATCAAGGGATTATGTACTATACGATTGGGCAACGTAAAGGATTAGGTATTGGTGGACCAGGAGATGCTTGGTTTGTTGTTGGAAAAAACTATGATAATAATATTTTATACATATCTCAAGGCGATCAAAGTGAATGGTTATTATCACATGGTGCATTGATTCATGATGTTAATTGGATACCAAGTGAGAAGCCTAAAACAGAAATGATATGTGCAGCTAAATTTAGATATCGTCAAAAAGATAATCCAGTAAGTATTAAGTTTATTGATGAAACAACTATATTTGTTACTTTTAAAGAACCAGTAAAAGCAGTAACGCCAGGTCAAGCAGCCGTGTTTTATGATGGTGAAGTATGTCTTGGTGGTGGAACCATTGAAAAAGTATATAAAAATGATAAGGAAATTACATATTTATAATGGTAGAATACATAGGATATGTACGTAATGTTCGTTTTTATAGTGAAGAAACAAATTATATAGTTGCCTTAATTGAAGTAGAACAAGAACCAAAGCCATTTGTTATGAATGGATATATGAACACCGTAAATGATTACGATAAATATATATTTAAAGGAGATTATGAAATCCATCCTAAATATGGAAAACAATTTAAATTAGAAAGTTATGAAGTTGTATTAGCTGATGATAAAGATGAAATCATAAAATATTTATCAAGTCCTTTGTTTAAAGGCATTGGACAAAAACAAGCAGAACAAATCGTAGCACATTTAGGTAATAGTTGTTTAGAAAAAATCAAAGAAGATAAACATGTGCTAGACAGCGTTCGTGGAATGAACGAAACAAAAAGAGAAACCATTTACACAGTACTAACGAATAATGATTTTGATCAAGAAGTAATGCAGTTTTTTATGGGGCATGGAATTAGTTTACGTAATTTAGGATTAATTCAAGCAGTATATCAAGAAAAAACTTTAGAAGTACTACAAAATAATCCTTATCAAATGATTGAAGACATTGATGGGATTGGTTTTAAAACAGCCGATGAATTGGCTCTAAAAATTGGTGGGAGTTTAACCGATTCTAATCGACTAAAAGCCGCCATACTATTTAGTATAAAACAAGGATGTTTTTCTTCTGGAAGTAGTTATTTATCTTTAGAAGAAATAGTTCGAATGTTTAAAAGACAAGTATCTTTTATTGAAGAAGACGTCTTTCATGAATATATGCAAGAATTAATAGATGATGAAAAGATTATTCAAGTGGATGATAAGTATTATTATGAAGAAATGCATCGAGCTGAAGCCACAATTGCATCTTTCATATCAAAATTACTGGGTCAACCTGAAGAAGGATATGATGAAGAAGAAGTAACAAAGGAAATAAATCATATCGAAGAATCAAGAAACATCAATTATGCCTCTAAACAAAAAGAAGCAATTGATTATTTCTTGCGTTACCCTTGTATGATATTAACGGGTGGACCTGGAACAGGGAAAACAACAGTTGTCAAAGCATTATTACAAATATATAAACATTTATATCCAGAAGATAAAATCGCCTTAGTAGCACCAACAGGAAGGGCAGCAAAACGTTTAAATGAACTAACGAATATGCCTACTTCAACAATTCATCGCTTATTAAAATGGGATTTACATACAAATACCTTTGCGATGAATAAAAATAATCCTCTAGAAGAAGAAATATTAATTATTGATGAGTTTTCTATGGTCGATAGTGTATTACTATGTCGTTTATTTGAGGCAGGTAAAAAGATTCGTAAAATTTTATTTATTGGTGATCATCACCAATTACCATCTGTAGCACCTGGTAAAGTGCTTAAAGATTTAATGGAAACAGATATTAAAACAATTGAACTAGATGAAATTTTTAGACAAGTAGAAGATTCTGGAATTATTCAATTAGCTCATCAAATTATTCAAAATCAAATTGAAGATATGTCTATTTTTGAACAATATCAAGATATTAATTTTTTTGCTTGTCCAAATTACGATATTGTTAAAAATGTTAGAACAATTGTTTCTAAAGCTATTAATGAAGGATATGATAGTAATGATGTTCAAGTATTAGCACCAATGTATCAAGGTGTTGCAGGAATTGATGCATTAAATGATGCATTACAAGAGATTTTCAATCCTCATGATGATTTTAAACAAGAAATTCGTATTGGTAATAAAATTTATCGTGAAGGTGATAAAATATTACAATTAAAAAATCGCCCAGAAGATGAAGTATTTAATGGTGATATTGGAATTTTATTAGAGGTAAATAAAAAAGATAATTTTGAATATTTACAAGATACATTAGTTGTAGATTTTGATGGCATTATTGTAGAATATACGCATAAAACATTTCCTACAATAACCCATGCTTATTGTATGTCAATTCATAAATCACAAGGAAATGAATTTAAAATTGTTATTTTATCAGTGTTATATGATTATCGAATTATGTTACGTCGTAATTTAATTTACACCGGACTAACTCGTGCGAAACAATAATTGTTTATTTTAGGAAGTCCAGAAGCGTTTTTACATGGAATCGCAAATTATAATGATACACAAAGAAAAACGACACTGATAGATTGTTTTACAAAAGAACAAGAAGAACCAAAGTTGTCCGTGTATGATTTTATGGAAGAAGGTTAAACTATATTGAGGTGATATAGATGGATCGAGACCAAAAATGGATGTTAGGCATAGCTTCTTTATCTCTAGCTGCTTCCTTATCGGCTGCACTTTTTCTAAGTGAGAATAAAAAAGCTAAGAAGAAAATGCGACATATGATGCATGACATAAAGAAGAAAATGTAAAAAAACATGGCTATCCATGTTTTTTTATTATAAAAGTAGGCATACTACATGAGGGTGATGAAATGCTTACAATTTTAAAAAGAATAGCGTATTTTTTAGTATGTATACTTTTAATATATTGGATAGGAAAATATCTTCGTATTGTAGATATAGGAGTGTGG
>JBKEBJ010000459.1:0-3419 GCA_047973105.1 Coprobacillaceae bacterium
GTTTAAGTGATAGTAAATATAGTTTAAGTATTTCTGCGCCTGAGTTAAACTTTAGTGCTTGGAATTATAGCCAAGAACACTTAAATGCGGCTAAACACTTATCAGAATTAGTTAAATCCCAAGTTGTAACACTAAACCTTGATTATAAAGTAATGGGATTAGGATCAAATAGTTGGGGTTCTGAAGTTTTAGAATCACATCAAGCAATCTTTGATGATTACAAATATAGTTATCAAATCGCTATTAAGGAAGGAAAATAATGAAAGTTTTACCAATTGAAATATTTTTAGATGAGAATGTCTATAATGTAAAAGCCTTTAATAGAACAAAGACAGCCCACCATAATCATGCACTGATAATTTCAGATGTGGCATATAATGAAGTGGATTCAGTTGTGTATATCAAAAATAAAACTAATCTACCAACAGATTTTGTTGGTGGACGTAAGTATTCATATGCAATTGAGTGCTTAGAAGGTTCAATCACTTTAGAATATGCAAGCAAAACAAGTTTAAACCGAACAACAGCTTATGATGACCACTCAGATGAGGAACATTTTGAGGGACTGGGAAAATGTGTAGAACTAGCTGCAAATACGATTGCAATCTTTGAATTAGATGAAGCAATTAACTATAAATCAATCGATGGTTCGTTTATAGAATATAAAATAGCGAAAGACGGAGGTATCAAATAATGAGCGAAAAAAGAAAGACATTAGGTAAATTTGTTATTCTAACAATGACAATTAGTGCCGTTTTCAATTTCCGTAATGTTGTAAATAACAATATTGAAATTGGAGTTGCAAGTGCGCCTGCATTTCTATTTGCAACAATCTTCTACTTTATTCCATTTGTACTAATTATTGCCGAGTTTGTATCTTTAAACAAAGATAGTGAATCGGGAGTATATCAGTGGATTAAAAGTGCATTAGGTGACAAAATGGCCTTTTTAGGTGCGTATGCCTATTGGTTTGTAAATTTATTTTACTTTACGTCACTGTTACCAACAATCATTATCTATTTTTCATGGGTAATCTTTGGTTACGAATATGAGTTTACTCCAGCATTAGTAACAGTAATTTCAATTGCTATCTTCGCAGTTGCATCTCATATTTCAACTAAGGGAGCTAAAGCTATTGGAACAATTACTTCAATTGGTTCAACTCTAATGTTAATCATGACCTTTGGATTTATTATCTTTTCACTAATTGCATTTGGAGGGGGAGTAGTTCCTGCACAACCAATTACAGCTCAAACTTTAACACCTACTTTTAACTGGGCATTCATGGGAACAATGGCATGGATTTTCTTCGCAGCAGGTGGAGCAGAATCAATCGGTGTATATGTTAATGATATGAAAGGTGGATCAAAAGCCTTTGTAAGAACAATTATTGTTGCTGGTTTATTAATTGGAGTATTATATTCAATTAGTTCACTTATGGTTGGGTTATTTGTACCACAAGAAGAGTTAACATACACAAGTGGTATCTTCCAAGTATTTACTCCATTATTAGCTCACTTCGGTATCAACGCTGGTTTAGCAACAAGAGCAATTGCATTAGTAATGTTAATGAGTGCATTAGGTGGATTAATGGTTTGGACTAGTGCACCGGTAAAAGTATTCTTTAGTGAAATTCCGGATGATATCTTTGGTGAAAAAGTTGTTAAATTAAACGAACATGGAATTCCAGTTCGCACAACTTGGATTCAGTTTGCAATTGTTGTACCATTACTTATTATTCCATCATTAGCATCAGATAATGTAAATGACTTATTAAACATTATTATCAATATGACAGCAGCAACCTCTTTATTACCACCTCTATTCATTTTTGTATCATACTTTAACTTACGATTAAACCGAGATGATCTTCCACGTGATTTCCGTATGGGATCAAGAAAATTTGGTTTAGGTGTAACAATTTTTGAATTAATTATCTTTGGTATTGCGTTTATGGCCGCAGTATTCCCAGCTGGTCAAGCGTTAGGTATTACGTTAGTGTATAATGTCGCAGGAGTAGTGATATTCATGGGATGGGCACTTTGGAAGTACAACAAATACGAAAAAAGTAAAGTTTAGTAAAAAAAATGCCGTTATATCAAAATGTAAATTATAATCTAATTAGGAGATGATATAATGGCAACTTTAAAGGATATTGCGAAAGAAACTGGATTATCAACATCTAGTGTCTCACGTGTATTAAATAATGATGAAACTTTAAATATTACGATTGAAAAAAAGAAGTTAATATTTGAAGTTGCAGAACGATTAAATTACAAAACTGTAAACATGAGAAAGAAAACTGAAGGTACTATTCTAATAATTTGTACATTATCAAAACAAGAAGAATTAAATGATCCGTATTATATATCAATTAGAAATGGTGCTGAAAGTTACTGTCTTCAAAAGAAGTATAATTTTAAAACAATTTATGCCGATAAATTAATGGATATTGATTTCGAGCAATATTCTGGACTTGTAATAATTGGTCAGCTGCCCCTGGCTCAAATGGAACAAGCTAGATTATATGCACATAAAATAGTGTTCGTCGATACAAACGCACATAATCAAGACTTTAATTGTATTACTGTTGATTTAAAGAATGTTACAAAATTAGCAATTGATAAATTAGTTGCTAATGGAGCTAATAAAATTCTGTATATTGGACCATTTACGGAGTCAGACGAATATGACTTACGTTATACTAATTTCAGACTTTATATGGGACTATACCAAAAGGAAGCAGTATATTTAGAGAGTACATTTAATACGTATGATGCATATACTAAATTAGCAAATATCAAGATAGATGACATTGACGCGATTTTCTGTGCAAACGATAATATTGCAATAGGTGTTTTGAAGTTTTTATCAGAACGTCAAATCAATGTTCCGGGAGAAATTGAGGTAATTGGTGTAAATGACTTACCAGTTGCATCAATAAGCATTCCTGCTCTATCAACGATTAAAATTCATTCTGAATATATGGGAGAAGTGTCGATACGTCGTCTGATTGAACTTATGTACAGTAACTCAGAACATCGAATGAATTATGTTGTGCATTCGAAATTAATTGAAAGAGAAACTACAAAATAATATATTACTAAAATCAAGCCATATTTTGGTTTGATTTTTAACCCGTTTCAAATTTGCGTTTATTATTTTGTGATTGAACAATTAGACTTTAGTATTTGGTAAAGAATTTAATCTAAGTTGAGCTGTTGCTAGATTAACGGTCATATTTTAAATGTTATAATTTGTCGCTAAGTCAGATAATCTTTTAAAAAGATTGGATATTAAATAGTCAAGTCGACACAAATACATGTGTGTGACATATTAATTTAATTATATCTTTATAACTAGAGATTGCTAAGGCAGTCTTTTTCTCAAAACTCATACAAGGTCATTTGGGGTACTAG
>JBKEBJ010000019.1:0-10301 GCA_047973105.1 Coprobacillaceae bacterium
ACTAACTGGAGAAATGGCGAATAAGTACGATGTGTATTATCGAGTACATGCAGAAGATTATGGATGGTTAGGCTGGGCAAAGAATGGAAGTTCAGCAGGAACATCAGGATTATCAAAACGATTAGAAGCAATAGAGATAGTATTAGTTGAAAAAAATGGAGCTGCTCCTGGAAGTACAAGAAATGCATTTATCCAAAACCATATAAGATATCAAACTCACATACAAGATGTAGGTTGGCAAGAGTGGAAAACAAATGGAGGAATATCGGGGTCTCAAGGACATGCCAAAAGATTAGAAGCAATAGAGATAAAACTAACTGGAGAAATGGCGAATAAGTATGATATATATTACCGAGTGCATGCAGAAGATTATGGCTGGTTAGGCTGGGCGAAGAATGGAAGTTCAGCAGGAACATCAGGATTATCAAAACGATTAGAAGCAATAGAGATAGTACTTGTAGAAAAGGGAGGAAAAGCTCCAGGAAGTACAACTAATTCTTATGTCAAAAAATAGATATAAATTAAATATACGTTAGTTTGCTCTTTTGATTTGGTGTAGGTATAATAGAGACATGGAAAAATATTATACAACAGGACAATTTGCTAAAAAGGCCAGCACAACTGAAAGAACAATTAGGTATTATGATAAGATTGGACTATTAAAACCAACTAAAATACTTGATAATGGATATCGACAATATAGTGAAAGGGATTTTTTACAACTACAGAAGATTACAGCGCTACAGCACCTAGGGTTTTCATTAGAAGAAATATATCCTATGTTGTTAGAAAATAATCCCGAAAAAGGGTTTGAGGATTCTATTGCATTACAAATAGATATTGTCGATAAGAAAATCAATTATTTGGAAGGATTAAAAGAATCACTTCTTAAAACAAATCAATTATTAAAACAGGGAACGGTGCAGTGGGATAGAGTTGCAGATTTAATAAAGCTTTCAAACGAAGAGAATATGATTATTCAATATTATAAAAGTACTAGTAATTTATTAAGGAGAATTGAGTTACACAATAAATATTCTACAAATCCAGTTCTTTGGTTCACATGGGTATATCAACAAATTGATTTTTTGAAGACAAATAAATTATTAGAGATAGGCTGTGGAAATGGTGAGTTATGGAAACAAAATAAAGGTAGTTTAAGACATCGTGAATTTTTTTTAACAGATATTAATAATAATATGTTAGAAGATGCAAAGAAAAATTTGGGTAGTGAATATAATTATATGATAATGGATTGCCAAAACATTACATTTAAAAATCAATACTTTGATAATATAGTAGCGAATCATGTACTTTTTTATTTAGATAATTTAGAACGAGGACTAAAAGAAATATATAGAGTGCTAAAGAAAGACGGAATATTGTATTGTACAGCATATAGTAAAAATCATATGCATGAAATTGAACTATTAGTTAATGAATACAATAATGAAATTAAATTAGTTGAAAGTAATCTATATGAGAAGTTTGGATTGGAGAATGGCGAAGAAATATTAAATAAGTATTTTGATATAATAGAATTTAGAAAGTATGATGATTGCTTAAAGATAGACAATTGTGATGTGCTGATAGATTATATAATGAGCTGTCCAGGGAATCAAAATGAAATTATTGGGAAGAATATAATAGAATTCAAAGAATTTATTAGGAAAAAGTTATCAGAATATGGGTATATTAAAGTCACAAAAGAAGCAGGGATATTCATATGTAAAAAATAAAACTTGACCTTTACGTTACGTAAGGGTTTATACTATAATAGAAATTATAGGAGGTCTAATATGAAAGGAATAGTATTAGCTGGAGGAAGTGGAACGAGATTATATCCACTAACACAAGTAACAAGTAAACAATTATTACCAATTTATGATAAACCAATGATTTATTATCCGCTAAGTATTTTAATGGAAGCCGGAATTAAAGATGTACTAATTATTTCTACACCTGAAGACACACCAAGATTTGAAGAATTATTAGGTGATGGAAGTCAATTTGGAATTACTTTACAGTATAAAGTACAGCCATCACCTGATGGATTAGCACAAGCATTTTTATTAGGTGAAGATTTTATTGCAGGAGATAGTTGTGCGATGGTATTAGGTGATAATATCTTCCATGGACATGGATTGTCTAAAAGACTTCGACAAGCTGCGAGTAAGACAGATGGAGCAACAGTATTTGGATATTATGTAGATGACCCAGAAAGATTTGGAGTAGTTGAATTTGATCAAAATGGTAAGGCTATTTCTTTAGCCGAAAAACCAGAAAATCCAAAATCAAATTATGCTGTTACAGGTTTATATTTCTATGATAATAAAGTTGTAGAATATGCTAAAAAAATTAAACCTAGTCCAAGAGGAGAATTAGAAATTACAGATCTAAATAAGATTTATTTAGAAAATGGAAATCTTGATGTTACTTTGCTAGGACAAGGATTTACATGGTTAGATACAGGAACGCACGAATCATTAGTTGAAGCAACGAATTTCGTATATACTGTAGAAACGCATCAAAATAGAAAAATTGCATGCCTAGAAGAAATAGCATATAATAATGGATGGATTTCAAAAGAACAATTACAAAAATCATATGAATTATATCAAAAAAATCAATATGGAAAATATTTAAAAGATGTATTGGATGGAAAATTTATAGATCAATAAACATTAGAAATTAAGTGAGGTTATTTAATGAAAGTTACAGAAACAAAATTATCAGGTGTTGTCATAATTGAACCTGATGTATTTGGTGATCATAGAGGATATTTTATGGAAACATATTCAACTAAAAAATATCATGAAATAGGTATCACTACAGAATTTGTACAAGATAATATGTCTTTTAGTGCAAATAAAGGAACTTTAAGAGGATTGCATTTTCAAAATAATCCTATGGCTCAATCAAAATTAGTTAGTTGTACTAAAGGAACAGTAATTGATGTAGCAGTGGATATTAGAAAAGGATCACCAACATTTAAACAATGGGTTGCAGTTGAATTAAGTGCAGAAAACAAAAAACAATTTTTTATACCAAGAGGATTTGCACACGGATTTTTAACCTTAACAGATGATGTTGAGTTTAGATATAAAGTAGATAATTTATATTCTAAAGAATGTGATCGTGGAATTCGTTTTGATGATCCAACAATAAATGTTGATTGGGGAAGTTTACTAAATGGAATAGAACCAATATTGTCGGATAAAGACAAAAATGGTCCTTTATTGGACGATTGTGATTATAATTTTACTTATGAAGGAGAGTAACAAATGAAAATATTAGTAACAGGTGGAGCAGGATTTATTGGTGGAAACTTTGTCCATTATATGGTTGATAAATATCCAGAAGATGAAATCGTTAATTTAGATGCTTTAACATATGCAGGAAACTTAGAAACATGTGCATCTGTAGAAAGTAAACCAAACTATAAATTTATTAAAGGTGATATTGCGGATCGTGATTTCATTTTCAAATTATTTGAAGATGAAAAATTTGATGTAGTAGTAAACTTTGCTGCAGAATCACATGTTGATAGAAGTATTGAAGATCCAGAAATATTTGTTAGAACAAATGTAATGGGAACAACAACATTATTAGATGCGTGTAATAAATATGGAATTAAAAGATATCATCAAGTATCTACTGATGAAGTATATGGAGATTTACCTTTAGATCGTCCAGATTTATTCTTTATAGAGGAAACTCCTTTACATACTTCTAGTCCATATAGTTCAGCTAAAGCAGCTGCAGATTTGTTTGTTTTAGCGTATTATAGAACTTTTGGATTACCAGTAACAATCAGTAGATGTTCAAATAACTATGGACCATATCATTTCCCAGAAAAATTAATCCCTTTAATGATTTCTAGAGCCTTAGCGGATGAAGAATTACCAGTTTATGGCAAAGGAGATAATGTAAGAGACTGGTTGCATGTGTATGATCATTGTGTAGCCATTGACTTAATTGTAAGAAATGGTCGCGAAGGAGAAGTATATAATGTAGGTGGACATAATGAAAGAACAAATCTAGAAGTTGTAGAAACTATTTTAGAAGCATTAGATAAACCTAAGTCATTAATAAAATATGTTGAAGATAGAAAAGGACATGATCAAAGATATGCGATTGATCCAAAGAAATTAGAAACAGAATTAGGATGGAAACCAAAATATAACTTTGATACTGGAATTCAACAAACTATTCAATGGTATTTAGATAATAAAGAGTGGTGGCAAAACATTCTTAGTGGTGAATACCAAAATCACTTCGAAAAAATGTATGTTGAAAAAGGTAGAGTAAAATAAAAGATATTAAAGTTATGATAGTATAATCATAACTTTTCTTTCACAAAAAGGAGATGTAGAAATGAAAGTATTAGTAACTGGAGTAAATGGACAATTAGGTCATGATGTTGTTATTGAATGTGAAAAGGTAGGAATAAATGCAATTGGTGTCGATGTAGAAGAAATGGATATCACAAATAAAGAAGCAGTAGAAAAGGTCATAACTTCTTTTGATGTAGATGCAGTAATTCATTGTGCTGCTTATACCGCTGTAGATGCTGCAGAAGATAATGTAGAAGCTTGTACAAAAGTAAATGTTGATGGAACAAAAAATATCGCAGAAGTGTGTAAAGCATTAGATATTAAAATGATGTATTTTTCAACAGATTATGTATTTGAAGGAACAGGAGATAATTTCTGGAAAGAAACAGATGAATGTAATCCACGAAGTGTATATGGAAGAACTAAATATGAGGGAGAACAAGTTGTATCATCATTAGTAGATAAGCATTTTATTGTACGAATCTCTTGGGTATTTGGAGTGAATGGCAACAATTTTGTCAAAACAATGTTGCGACTTGGAAAAGAACGCGGAGCAGTTAGTGTTGTTAATGACCAGATTGGTTCACCAACATATACTTATGATTTATCAAAATTAATAGTAAAGATGATTCAAACAGAAGAATATGGAATTTATCATGCATCAAATGATGGAATCTGTAGTTGGTATGATTTTGCTTGTGAAATATTCAAACAAGCTGGTATGGATGTTGAAGTAACGCCAGTAGATTCAAGTACATTTCCTGCAAAAGCTAAAAGACCAGCTAATAGTCGCTTATCTAAAGAGGCATTGAATAAACATGGTTTTCAACAGTTACGACCATGGCAAGAAGCACTTACTAGATATTTAAAAGAAATTTTATAGTTGAGAAGGATTGTAATCCTTCTTTTTGTATAATCAATAATTGTCATTTTTCGAAAGTGTGATAGAATAGATGTAGCAAAAAAAGAAAGAAGTGACTAGACTTTATGTTTAAAATAAAAAAAGAGGATATAAAAAAACGTTATGTAATTGGAACAATATTAGTATTTATAAGTATACTAATTGTGGCTTCCGTTATCTGGGGGAATAGGACATTTTCAGTAAAAGCATTAGCCCAAATTATATTTCATTTAAAAGTACCAATGAGTGGAACTGATAATGGAATATACTTGGATTGGTTTATCTGGTGTGTGCCAGCATCTATAGTCGCTACTATTATTATAGATGTGTTTTTCTTTATGATTCATAAATTATTCCGTAGAAAAAAGGAATTACAAGAAAATATAAGCAAACATATTCGTAAACGTTTTGTATGGATTGGATCATTTTCTATAGTAATAACCCTAATTTTTACGCTAATCAATTATGATGTATATGGATATTTTACAAATGTAATTCAAAAAACAGATCTTTATGAACAGTATTATGTAGATCCTAGCACGGCTAATATTACTTTTCCAGAAAAGAAAAGAAATTTAATACATATTTATTTAGAATCAATTGAAAGTACGTATACTTCAACGGCGTCTGGAGGTGCCTATGAAAATGGATATATGGATGATTTAGAAACATTGGCTAATGATAATATTAATTTTTCTAATAACAATATGATTGGGGGATCTACCACTATTGATGGAACACAGTGGACAATTGCTGCTATGGTTGCCCAAAGTGCAGGAATACCTTTAATATTACCTATTGAAGGTAATAGCTATGGTAAAAATTCGTTATTTTTACCAGGGAGTTATACTATTGGAGAAATACTCCAAGAACAAGGATATAATCAAGAATTCTTAACAGGATCAGATTCTGATTTTGCAGGAACTTCTAACTTTTTCTCGCAGCATGGAGATTACGACATTATGGATTATTCTAGAGCCAAAGAAGAAGGAAGAATTCCAGAGGATTATTTTGATGGTTTTTGGGGATATGAGGATAAAAAATTATTTACTTTCGCTAAAGAAGATATTTTAGAATTAGCTGAAAGTGGGGAACCTTTTAATATGACAATGGTTACGATTGATCCACATACACCAGATGGTCAACTTGATGAGACTTGTCCAAGTAATTTTAGTAGTCAGTATGAAAATGTAATTGCTTGCCAATCTTCACAAGTGTATGAATTTGTGGAGTGGGCTAAACAACAAGATTTTTATGAAAACACAACAATCGTGATTACTGGTGACCATAATAGTATGGCTTCAAAATTCTTTGATGGGTTAGATAGTAATTATATAAGAACACCTTATAATGTTATTATCAATTCAGCTGTAGAACCAGAAAATGAAAAGAATAGATTATTCACAACAATGGATTGGTATCCAACTATTTTAGCGTCATTAGGTGTTGAAATAGAAGGTGATAAATTAGGGTTAGGAACAAATTTATTTTCAAATAAAAAAACTTTATTGGAAGAGGTTGGTTTTGACTATTTATCTAATGAAGTACAGAAAACATCTGATTTTTATAATCATGAGATTATAGGTTTAAAAGACTAGAGGAGAAACTATATGAAAACAGGGATTGTTGTTCTAAATTATAATGATGCTGTTGAAACAAAAAACTTTATAAACAAAATTAGTGATTATCATGTAGTTGATCATATTTGTGTTGTTGATAATGGTTCTGATGACGATTCTTTACAACAATTGAAACGCATCCGAAAAAAAGAAGTAACACTAATTTCTTTAGTTAATAATAAAGGGTATGCTAGCGGAAATAATGCTGGATTAAAATTTCTTTATGAACAAAATTGTGATTTATGTATTATTGCTAATCCTGATACAGAAATAGATAGTAAAAACTTACAAGATTTTATTAGCTTTGTTAAATCATATTCCGAATACGATGTATTTGGACCAGTAATAAAAGAATTTGGAACAATTAATCGAGGATGGAAGTTACCAAGGTTATTCACTGATATACTCTCTAATTTAGTGTTAATAAACCGACTATTTAAAAATAAGATAAAATATTCTTCTTCACATTATCGTGGACCAATTAGTGAAGTGGATTGTGTATCAGGATGTTTTTTTGGTATTACTAGAAATGCAATTGAGAAAATAGGTTATCTAGATGAAGAAACATTTCTATATTATGAAGAGAATATTCTAGGAAAAAAAATGAAAGATGCAAACTTGAAAAGTTGTATCTTAAATCATGTTGAAATACATCATAATCATTCTGTAACTATTGATAAAACAATTAATAAGTATCAAAAATTAAGAGTATTAAAGAATAGCCAATACTATTATCAAAAAACATACTTTAAACATTCAAAATTGGGATTATGGTTACTTAAGGTAACTGCTACTTTTGCATGTTTTATCGCAAGAATAAGAACAGATAAGAAAGTTTTACGAAAAAACACAGGAAAGAAAAAGAAAGTAACAATACTTTCCTTACATATGAAAATTGGTGGTATTGAAAAAGCAATATCTTCATTGGCCAATATGTTAATAGATACTTATGATGTAGAAATAATAAACGTATATAAATTAGTTGAAGAACCTGCATTTAAACTTGATGAGAGAATAAAAGTAACGTATCTATCAACCGCTTTAAAACCAAACAAAAAAGAGTTTAAAGAAGCAATAGCGTATAAAGATATTAAAAATATTATAAAAGAAGGTATGAAATCTTTTCATGTATTATATCAAAAAAGAAAACTAATTAAGAAAGCTGCAAAAGATTGCAATGGAGATATCATTGTATCAAGTACATTAGCTTTTGATAGACCATTTTCTAAGTATCAAAAAGATAAAGTATTAGTTGCATGGGAACATTGTCATCCTAATAATAGTAAAAACTATGTTAAAAAAGTTCAAAAGGCAGTTAAGAAGTTTGATGTAATGATTCCTTCTTCTGAGGCATTATATCGATATTATAATGAACGTATTACGGGACCTAAATGTATGTATGTCCCTTTAGCTATTGATGATATTCCAAAAGATAAGGCCTCACTAAATACTAATCAAATAACAGTTATGGGGAGATTATCAAAAGAAAAAGCATATGACGATATGCTTAATGTATTTAAAATAGTATTAGAAAAAAATTCTAAAGCTATTCTAAATATTGTCGGTGATGGTGAAGAAAGAGAATCTTTAAAGAAATTAGCTAGTGATTTACAAATAGAGAATCAGGTAGTATTTCATGGTAATTTAACAGGTGAGGAAAAAGAACAAGTATTACTCAATACTAGTGTCTTTGTAACCTCTTCACATTACGAATCATTTGGATTAGTATTATTAGAAGCTATGAGTTATGGAATTCCTTGCGTTTCTTTCACAAGTGCAGAAGGATCTTTAGAAATTATAGATACGAATATAAATGGTTATTTGATAGAGGGCAGAGATTATAATGAAATGGTTAATAAAATTTCTGTCTTACTAGAAAAAACTACGAAGACAATGCAGAATAATGCTATTAAAAAGGCAAGATTATATACATATAAGAATGTAAAGGATAAGTGGTTAGAGGCTTTTACTGTTTTTAGTAAAGGGGATATTAAAAAGCGAGTTATATTTACTTCGTCAGCGGGTGGACATTATAGCGAGTTATGTGAATTACAGGAGTTAATGGATACATATAATTCTTTCTTGTTAACTGAAGATCATGAAATGATGGAAGAATACAAAAAACATAATAAAGCAAGGTCATGGTACTTACGTCCAGGGACTAAAGAACACCTATTAAAGTTTTTATGGAATTTTCCATTTAATATTATTAATAGTTTCAGAGTATATTGGAAAGTAAAACCAGATGTAATTATTGCAACTGGTGCACATACAACGGTACCAATTTGTTATATTGCCAAGCTATTTAGAAAAAAGGTCATCTTTATTGAAACGTTTGCAAATATAACGACTAAAACCTTATCCGGTAAATTAGTATATCCAATAGCTGATTTGTTTTTGGTGCAATGGGAAGAAATGTTGGCATTATAACCTAATGCGAAATACACAGGAGGCTTAAAATAATGCGTATATTTATTATGTTTGGTACACAAGATAAAAGATTTGATAGATTATTAAATGCTGTATTAGCTTCTACTTTTGTTAAAGAAAATGATGTTTATGTACAGTTAGGGTATACTAAAGGTAAGTATGATGGAATACACCATCAGGATTATTTTAGTGAAGAGGAATTATTAAATCAAATAGAATTAGCAGACCTAATAATTACACATGCTGGAGTAGGTTCTATAGTATCTGCGTTAAAACTAAATAAAAAAGTAATCGTTGTTCCTAGATTAGGAAAATATAAAGAACAAAATAATGATCATCAAGTACAAATTATGGAAAGATTTGCATCACAAGGATATATTATTCCAGTGATGGATGAAAAAGATATTGATAAAGCAGTAGAAGAATCTAAGGACTTTGAACCAAAAGAGTACATTGTTGATAAACAAGGGATTATCGAAGAAATTCGCAACTTTATAAAAGTATAGGGAGAGAGATTGTGAAGGAATATAAGGGTGTTTGGTTCTATAAGGTAATATTGGATGGAAATAATATCACTATCCATGAAGTAAGAACAATAAACTGTACATTGCAAGATATACATGCAGTTGAAATGAAAAAAGTAAATTGGGAGGGCAGAGGCAGATTTAATATTACTGTTCGAAGCAGTTTACGAGGAAGCCAGTTAGTAAAAGCACAGTTGGTTTTTAAAAGACATCAAAAAGAGGTTTTTGAGGAGTTATATAAAATTCTAACGGATGCAATACAAAAGAATAATGAAAGAGTAGAACCAATTGTAAATCAAAGTGTAGAATCGTTTAAATGTTATAGTGTAGATTGTCCAGGTTGTGGAGCTACAACAAATGTTATTAAAGAAGCACAAACGTGTAGCTATTGTGGACGAATTTTATAATAAATATAAAGTATGTAATGTATTAAATTATATACTTTTTTTATATCTAAAGCATAAAAAATTAACAGTTTAGATAAATATGT
>JBKEBJ010000046.1:0-4267 GCA_047973105.1 Coprobacillaceae bacterium
AATGTAACCTTCCGATCATACTTGAGTATATGCATTTTCCACTGGTGTTTTACTAACATTGAGAGCTAAAGCCATTTTTCTAACAGAGGGGATTTTATTATGTTGTTTTAAATAACCAGATTCAATATCTTTAATAATCAAATTATATATTTTTTGATATTTAAAATCTTTCACTATTTCTGCCCTCCTTTTTCTTTATTATTATATAAAAAAGTTGTAGTAGCTACAACTTTTTTATAGTTTAACAATATTATGAGCTTGTAAACCTTTTTCTCCTTCAACTAAATCGAATTCAACTTCTTGGTCAATATCAACGGTTTTAAAACCATCTTGCATGATTTGAGAATAATGAAAGAAAATATCTCTTTCTTCGCCCTCGATATTGATGAAGCCAAAACCTTTTTCCGGATTAAATATTTTTACTTTACCAATTGTCTTACTCATAGATTCCCCTAAAACCTTTCCTAATTTTATACTATCATAATACTATGTTAGTTATATAAAATCAATCTTTATAAGGATACCATGCTTAATCCCACACGATTTTTAGTTAAATTCACATCGATTACATAAACTTCTACAATATCTCCAATACTAACCTTATCCAATGGATGTTGAATACGTTCATTAGATATTTTTGATATATGTACCAACCCATCATTTTTTAAACCTATATCTACAAAGGCTCCAAAATCCACAACATTTCGTACTGTCCCTTCTAAACGCATTCCTGTTTGTAAGTCTTCAATTTTTAATATATCTTTCTTTAACATTGGCGTATGATATTCATCACGAGGACTACGATTTGGTTTAATAAAGCTATCCAAAATATCTTCTAATGTATATGCATCAATCTCTACTTTACTCAACAATTCTTCTATATTTACCTGTTTTACTCTATCATGCATCTCTTTTGTTCCTAAATCTTGATATGACATTCCTAATAAATCAAGTATTTGTTTAGCTTGTTTATAATTATCTGGGTGAATAGCCGTTCCATCCAACGGGTTTGTAGATTCTAAAACACGTAAGAATCCAACTGCTTGTTGATACGTTTTATTACCTAATTTTGAAACCTTCTTTATCTCTTTACGGTCTGTAAACTTACCATTATCTTCACGATATGCGACAATATTTTTGGCCACACTACTATTTAATCCAGCAACATATTGTAATAAGGATTGCGATGCTGTATTGATATCGACACCCACATTATTTACTGTCTTTTCAACAACAAAATCTAATTGTTCCTCTAGTTTCTTCTTCGCTATATCATGTTGATATTGTCCAACACTAATAGCTCTTGGTTCAATTTTTACTAACTCTGCTAGAGGATCTTGTAATCTTCTGGCAATAGACACCGCCGATCTCTCCTCTACTTGGAAATCTGGAAATTCTTGTTTAGCTAAGGCACTCGCTGAATATACCGAAGCTCCAGCTTCAGAAATAATTGCGTAATCAACTGCTAAGTTATTATCTTTAATCAAAGAAGCAATAAATTCTTCACTTTCTCTACTCGCTGTTCCATTTCCAATCGCAATAATTTCAATCTTATATTTACGAATCATATCTAATAATAATTTCTTTTCTTTATCATAGTTGTTTTTAGGTATGGTAATAAAGACTTTATCAATGTCTAAAACTTTACCTGTTTGATCAACAACTGCCAATTTACATCCTGTACGATAGGCAGGATCTAATCCTAATACCATCTTATCTTTTAATGGAGCTTGTAATAGAAGATTCTCTAAATTCACTGAAAAAACTTTTAAAGCTTGTTCATGCGCTTTTTCTGTTAGTTCACTGCGTACTTCACGAACAATAGAAGGAAATAATAATCTAGTAAAACTATCTTTAACAGCTGTTTCTAAATAACTATTCATTGCACTATCTTTGTTTCTTGTAATCCCTCTAGTAATATATTGAATAAAATATGGTTGATCAATATCTATGGTTACTGTGATTACTTTCTCACTTTCAGCACGATTAATAGCTAAGATTCGATGTGAAACAATGCGATTTACTTTTTCATGATAATCATAATACATTTCATATACTTTCTTTTCATCATCATGTTTTTTCTTTACTTTAGTTTGTAATATACCTGATTTATATATCATGTCTTTAACAAACTTACGATATCTTACAGTATCGCTAATTTCTTCTGCAATGATATCTAATGCCCCTTGAATAGCATCTTCTACGCTAAGAACTTTATCATTTATATATTTCTTAGCTTCTACTAGGATATCTTGATTTGTTAGTAATAAAATCCATTTACTTAATGGTTCTAACCCTTTAGCCTTAGCCTCAGTAGCTTTAGTTTTCTTTTTTTCTTTAAAAGGACGATATAAATCTTCTACTTCTGTTAACTTTTGAGCCTTTAAGATATCTCTCTTTAATTCTTCAGTTAACATTCCTTTTTCAGCAATTAAACGAATTACATCTTCTTTTCTTTCTAATAAATGTACTTGGTATTGATATTGTTTATCAATATCACGAATTTGGTCTTCATTTAATCCATTTGTAGCTTCTTTACGATATCTAGCGATAAAAGGAACTGTATTTCCTTCTTCTAATAATCCTAATACTGCATTAATTTGTTTACTTGTTATTTGTAATTGTTTTGTTAAATCTTCAATAATTAATTCGTTCATAATAACTCCTATTCCTACATACTTTAACTCTAATAACTATATCACCAATTATTTTATAAAACAATACTTCTATCTATTTACTACGTACTTTTAATTGCCTCTTTTACTTATTATAAAAAGTAATTTTTATTATTTTAAAGTATATAAGGTTGGAGGTTTGATATTATGTTCAAATTAACTGAATCATCAGGGAGTTTGACATTGACTTAATTATTATTGAAAGGATAATCTAATGGAAACTATGGCACTATTAATAGTCATATTAATCCTGCTTAAATTGTTATTAGATAAATAACTTTTAAGGATTGCGTTTTTTGGCAAACTTCCACAAGCAAAAAGGAGATGTTAACGCATCTCCTTTTCTTTAAGAATGTTTTTTGTCAAAAAAATGATAACATAAATATAATCTCTTTTCAAGTGTTTTATATACATATATTTACTATTTTTTTCTTTTTATTAAATACTTTAAAACTATACCAAATACACTATATTGTATTAATTTGATTATAATTCGAGACAAATTAGTTATTTTGTCATAAATGTATGGTAATTACATACAATTTATTAAAATCCATTTTGAATCTAATTTTAATTATAATTGATTAAATCTGTATATCAAAATAAGGAATTAACTAAATCAATTTAGAATTATCATACATATCATATGTTTCATTTTATCCGTTCTGATATAAGATAATATATATTGAGCCAAAGTTGAGCCAAAAACAAATAATAAAAACAGGCCTAATTTTAGACCTGTTTCATTGTTTTTATTAGCGCAGCAAATACAATAACTCTATCAAATGAGTTATCCTGAGATAAGTATATAGCTTTTACCTTATTGTATATATTGTTGTCTACTTCCATATTCTTTAAATAGAATAACATTTCTTCTATTTCCATATCTAAAATAGAGATTTCATTTTTTAATACAATCATACTGTCGTTAGTTTTCTCATTCATATTCCTTCCCCTTTTCAAGTTATGGAATATACGTATATTCTCTTTAATTATCTATTTTGTATCAACGTTGATTGGTTAACCTAACTTCATATTATCACCATTTCAACAGATTACAACACTTTTTTCGTGAACGACATTATTTTTTCGTGAACGACACAATTTAGTGAATATTTGTGACCAATAACACATTTTCCTTAGTATATTTTATATGATAATCAACAATTTTTGACTCGTCTATTTCAAAGACCGGAAACTTATATTTAATGCTAACAAATCCGATTTTGTTAAGTATTTCAATAGTAACTATTTTTATATTATTATCTTTAGCCAATTCTAAAGTTTCAATTATGGATTGAATTATTCTATCTACAACTTCCATGTCTGACATTTCATTTTCTTCTATTTTAATAATTGCTTTTACAGTTATATCACTTCTTACATAGTCATATAACAATTTACTCATTTGTAAATCAAAATATAAATTGCCTGTATCAATATTATAGTTATTCCAATTGATATAACGCCAATACTTTCTTGTCTTCTTTCTAGTTTTAGGCGCTTTCTCTTTTGTTGCTTCGCCTACTAAGTCCTTCAACAAATATTTAAACATATGATTATGACTTTCTAATTTGTCACTATAACGATCT
>JBKEBJ010000097.1:0-8742 GCA_047973105.1 Coprobacillaceae bacterium
AAAATTAGTAAACATTTTCATTAATAAATCCTTATCCAAAGTATTTAATAGCTCTGACCTTGCCACTCCTGAAAATAATGCATTAATATATGCTTCTAATACTATAGATTTATTTTTAATAACTATAGAAATCATGTTTGCTGGATCCTTCATAACTTGGTTTGTAAAATCACTAGCAAACATTTGTATTGAACTTTCTAAAAAAACACCCTTAGCCTCAACCCACTTAGTTCTATTGCGACTATTTAATTTTGTATTTGATATTATTTGTACCCACTGTTTTATTCCAATATTCTTTCCAGACACAGGTGATGATACCCCTCCACCATGAGAGCCATCTCCGTAGGCATATCTACTATTTAATTTACTAAAACTTCTTTTTAATAGTTTTAGTAAAGAATGCGCTTCATACGTAAGTCTATTTTCAGCAATTGATTGTAGCACTTCGTATTGGAAATCACCCCAAAAAGTCCAATATACTGGAGCATACTCTTTTGACTTATTTTGTTTTATTCTTTGCTTATACATTTCCACCATACCACAGGGTTTATATAGAATAACTTGTGTCATAAACGAATCCAAAATTTCTTTACTACAATAATTGGTATGCTTTTCCAATACCCTTTTTAGTAACATTAATTTATTACTATTTCCACTAGTTTCATCAATAAGATTATGCTTAGATGTTTTAACTAAGTAATTCATTATTTGGTTACTGTATTCTTTAGGTAAATAGTAGAATCCATCCAACACAATTTCATTAAATACATCTACTAATTCTGATTCATCCCAATAACTCTTGTATCTTTTTAAAAAATCCTGAGGATTATTCTTTATAACAGCTATATTTGCTTTTTTTATTATTTCTACACACGTTCTTTCTAGATTCTTCTTTCCGAAATATTTTGAAGACCAGTCATCAAAATAACTATCAATATTTAATGGTATATATTTTAATAATTCATCTAATACATCATTTCCATAAGATATAAATATTGCATCGTCTGTATGTAATAAATCTTCTTCATAACCGAATAAATTTTTTTCCTTTATGCGATTCTTTTGCTCCATCCATAATGATATCAATCTAATTGCACGCATCTCGCAATTAGTTAACATTTTTTTTTAAATCTATAACAGCATCTTTTGCCACCCTAGGGTACCTTTTAAATAAATCCATTCGTAATTCAAACATACTATCTGAATCAGAATGAATATCATGCCAAAAACATGATGAAAACATTCTCGCCTCTTCTTCACTATTTAATGCATATTTTCTCATAAATGCAACATCATTATCGTCGTAATTTGGATTAATACTTTTCAATAAACTCATTACAGTTGTACGTTTGCTTTCACAACTATACCATACGTCCAAAACACTATTTTCTCTTAAAATAGAAATATAGTTTTTTCTTGAGTGTACTATTGTATTAATTATTTTTTCATCATTGATATGTAAAAGAATGTATTCTTCTATATAACGATCCGGATTCTCTATCTGTGATAATAACTCATAAAATATATATTTAACATAGTACCTTACTTCACTTGATTCTAATAGTGTATTTCCAAAATTTAAAAAATCTTCACTTGAATATGATTGTATTTCTTGCATAAGCATTTGAATTTGATAACGTCTAGCAGGTGTTTGCTTGTTTTTATCACCAATAATATTCAAAATACTTTTACCTGCATAATAGGCATTCATCATTTTTACTGATATAAAATAGTCAATAAATGATTGATGAATAAATGAGACTTTCTTATCTGCCACATTAATCATTCCACTTGACTTCAAGTAATCTAATGTAGCTTCTTCACATCTTAATATATTAATAGGAATATATAATCTTCCCATACTATCCATCTTATTAGTTATTTGATCTATTAATAACTCTATATTTGTTTCTGAAACTCCACCCTCTAGACTCTTTCTTTTTATCTGTTTATACCATTTTCTTATTAAATGACTTGTTGTTGAACAATCATCATAATTAATTTCAGCATCTAATTGTTGCCATATATATAAGTTACTTGGTATACTAAGCAATTCCTTTGATTTTATTCCCAGATCTTCATATTTTTTTCCTACAATATTTTTAACGGTCTGATTATCAAAACTATCAATTAGAACTTTTTTCCATATATCCTTTTCTGATTCGTTTTTTTGGAATAATGTTTTTATGTTGTTATCATTTTCTAAATCATATGTTCTACAAACAAATATGATAGATATTTTATTTTCTCTCTCTTTATTCAAATATCTAACTTGTCTATTTATTTCCATGCAAACAGTAATTGCTTCAGAAGAATTTGCTTGTGTCCATCTTAGGGCATCTAACTGATCTAAAATAATTACAGCTTTCTTATTTTTAGAAATTTTATGTAAACAATGAGGAATTGGTTCTGGTAATCCTAGATTACTACTCCATATCTCTGATGTTTTAGTAGGAACATGCTTATCTAATTTGATAGCTACATAGGGAATATTTTCTTTCTTACAATAATATATAATTTCTTGTGTACAACCACTTTTTCCAAATCCAGCTTTACCACTTATAATAAGTGATTCTCCAGTATTAATCATTTTAATACAATTATTTGTTTCTGGTCTTTGTACAAAGCCACTACTTAAAGGAAAGAACATATTATTGTATTCTTCATTTAATTCATTAAATCTAGGCTTAATTCTATAATCAATTCCGATACTACGAAATTGTATGTCTTTTTCTTCCAACCTTGCATATATCATTTCAGTAGTTAACTCTTGTCCTAAAATTGAATCGTTAATAACTATAGATGTTAATACATCAAAAACTGTAGATGTTGGTGTACTAAACAAATAAGATATTTTTTGATTAATCCACTCAATAATTTCATATTCAGATAATTGTTTATAAAATGTCCTTTTTAAATAATCAATGCTTTTTATTATCTCCTTATTATCCTCAATATCTAGCCCCATTGCAGTACAATAGTTTTTATAAAACCTTTTGAATTCATTACTACTACCTGATATTTGCTCTTTGTAAAAATGATGATAACTATTGCTTGTATTATTTGCTCTATTATTTAGATCAACCAAAAAAGTGCAACTTATTGGACTGACTAATGAGACTGTTCTATCTTGTCCTCTGTCTAATTGATACTTCCAGTTTTTAAATATCCCTTTGCTATTTAAAGTACCAAAATCCACATATCACTACTTGCATTTCTAGCTTTACATTGGTGATGTTCTTTTACATTATCTTTATTATTAACAATTAACAAATCAGTTCCTATTTCATCATCCCCCAGCGCCTCTAGGGTAACACTATATATTTTCTCATCTAGTACATTTAGAATTTGATAAATAGTATAATTAATCTCATATTTATTACCAAGCTTATCTGCACGCCCACCTTTTTCTAATGGCATACTTACCTCCCTTAAAACCGGATTTTTAATATACACATATTATACTATATTTATTACATTGTTTCGACACAATAAATATTATAGTCCAATATAAATTATACTATTAAATTATTTTAAGGGTTTTAGGGAATGTCCCTAACAAGCGAATAATGATTGGTACTAATACGACTCTTTCTCAATCTCTTTATAAGCAATTACTGCTTGCACTTTTAATGAGTTAATTGGCATCTATAATGTAGGTAGACAATCTATCAATACATAACTATATTGATTTTTAAAATCATGAATAAATCACTTTAATATTTAATACTATTCATTGTGTTTACAGACATTATCTCCATATTTAACAACTCAATACTACAGAGAATTAAATCATTCCCTTCATTATGATGTAGAATAATACTCTCATCTATCACATCATCATTGATAGCATTAATCATTGCATTTTTTACTGTTTCTCTAAATTTATTAAGATTACTATTTCCTAATATTTCTGTTAACTTTCCCTGTAGATTTAGAGCTACTAACAATACCTTTTCATTTAATTTTGTTAGTGCTACAACTCAAAAAAAGAACACATTCTGTACTCCAATGACGATTATTTTATAGTATATTGATTTCTTATATAATATCCTTCCTGAAATTTCTCCTTAGAATATATAGCATTTTATGTTATAATTTGTTTAAATATTGTATTTGTAGGAGGGCTATATGTTAAGATTTAAATTAGATTCAATAGATAATAATGAAACATCTATAATGTTCAAAGAAATAATTCAGCAATTTTATGATCAAAACTTTCGTTCATGTGTAGTTCAATTATACACTCTAGTAATATTTGATATGGTTCAAAAAATCATTTCTAATTCTGACCTTACTCAGGATTCACAACTAGAAACTATTAAAAATGATATTAATAATAAAATTTCAAATAATGAACATTTTTCTTCAATTGAAAAGTATGTTATCGACGAACTATTCCAAAAAAAGAAAATCAATGTTATTATGAGGGATAAAATCTCCCACTTAAGAGAAGAGCATAACAATTGTGCTCACTTTGGGCTATACAGTGATAGATTACATAAGCCAACAGAAAATATGGTTATTGATTTCATAGAATATTTCTACAAGCATTTATTTTCAAAAACAGATAGAATTTTATCAGATTTGAATATTTTAATATTGGATAAAATCGCAATCTACCATTCTCAAACAATATATTCTTTAAATACTGATGAAGGAAAAAAAAGATTATTAAAAGATTTAATCACTCTAATAGATGCATTATTACATAATGATAATATTTCAAGGTTACATAGTACACTTTTTGAATTATTATTAATTAAGCATACAGAAGATTGTAAAAAATATAGGGCTGTTACATATTTTGTTTTTGAGAATCTTATGCACTATGTTTTCGAATACAGACTCAAAAATAAAATTGATTTCTCATGTTATAAAAAACTAGATTTAAAATGTTTAGTAGATGATCAATATCCTGAACTTTTTGTTAACCCTATTCTTGGTTTATTAAAAGATAATTATATTATAATTGACGAATTGAAAAATAAAAATAATGATATATTTGAAATGATAAGAGATAAAATACTTGATAAAAAGGAACGTCATAATCTATTACCTGATTATTGGACAATTATATTTTCAACAAAAGAATTATTAAATGAATACTTAATAAAAGAATCATTACCATTAAAAACATTATTAAACTTTCAAGAAGATATTATTGAGATTAATCATATTTTTGAGGCATCTATTGAAGGAATAAAAGACATACCAACAATGGGAGGTTTTTATGCTACTGATAGATTTATAAATTATTTTAAGCGTATATATATAAAATTAAGTGATGAACAACTTGAACAATGTTTGGATTTAATGAATAATAATTCTCAATTTTATAATTGTCATATGATACGTTATTTTTTTGATAGTTTAGCTAACTACCTCGATGAAAAAACTAGTATCGTTAAAAGTAAATATGATAAAATCTATGATTAAACTATTATTTAGTTTAATTCAAATGTCCATTTTCATTCATGTTTGGCAAATGAGATACTTCATTGTGGAGTATTTCATTTTTATTATTACAAATATTACTTTACGTATTATTTTTCAATTCCTTACAAATTATGAACCAAAGGCTAATAATTAGTGTTTGACTTATAATCCTATGACCGAGATATAATCAAACACTAACCACTTATAAAATCTATTTAACATTAATACTATCATCTTTATTTTTTATACGTATTGATTGTTCATCATTTTTATACAAAATATTCTATGTCTATTTTCAAAGCACATTTATTGACGTTAAAATGTTTCCACGTTAATATTATCTCGAATTCAAGATAAAATGTTTTGGAGGTATTGAAATGAACAAAGAACAAGCATTACATTTATATGTAGTTTTATCTAGAGCGTATCACTCTGTAGCTGAAGCAGATAAAAAAATGATAGTAACCTATGGTTTAAGTCCTTCAGAGTTTGCAGTATTAGAATTGTTGTTGCATAAGGGCCCACAACCTATTCAATATATTGCATCCAAGGTCTTACTTAAGAGTGGAAGTATGACATATGTAGTTACACAGTTAGAAAAGAAGAAATTACTTAAGCGCGTAGTATCTAGTTCTGACAAACGAGTATTCTACGCTGAATTGACTAAAAAAGGAGAAGCACTTATTAAAGAGATTTATCCTAAACACGAAGAATTCCTTTACAATATGATGAATATTTTTTCTAAAGAAGAAGCATTCACATTAAGTGAACAATTAAAATCATTGGGTAAATCATTAACAAATAGAAAAGAGGTAAAATAAAATGTTACGATATATAGATCATAAAAAAATGGGGAGAAGTGAACTTGGTTGGTTAGATAGTCACTTTCATTTCTCATTCGCAGAATATTATAATCCTAATAATACACATTTTGGCACATTACGTGTCTTAAATGATGATATGGTTAAAGCGGGTACTGGATTTGATACACATCCACACCAAGACTTTGAAATTATTTCTTATGTAGTAGATGGGGAGTTAACACACGCTGATAGTATGAAAAATCAACATACCCTTAAACGAGGTCAAGTACAATATATGAGCGCTGGTACAGGTGTTACACATAGTGAACATAACTGGGGACATGATACATTGCGTTTTCTACAAATCTGGTTCTTCCCAGATAAAAAAGGATATGCTCCTAATTATGGAGATTATCGCTTTGATTGGAAAGATCGCCAAGACAAATGGCTTCCTATCGCTTCTGGTGATGGTGATGAAAGATTCCCAATTCAAATTCACGCTGATATTCATGCGTATGCAACAGAAATTGCAGAGGGTGATGAACTATCATTTACAGTTGAAAAGGGCCGTCAAGCCTATCTTGTTTTAATCGAGGGTGAAGCAAAAGTTAAAGATATTACTATGTATCAAAGAGATGCATTAGAAATCACTGAAGAAGAGATTACTATTCACGCTAATAAAAATGCTCATATGTTACTTATCGAAATGGCTAAAGAAATATAAGTTACGAAGGAGAAAGACATGGAAATAAAACATAATTTAGAAAAACAAAGATTTGAGTTATGGAAAGAACAAGAAGAAATTGGTTGGATTGCATATGAAATAAAAGAAGAAAATAATTATTATGCAATTAGCACTAAAGTTTATCCAGAATATAATGGTCATGGATATGCAGGAATACTTGTAGATGCTTTATCCAATTATGTTAAAGACAAAAAAGGAAAAGTAATTCCTGTTTGTCCATATGTTATTAAAAGATTTGAGAAATATCCTGAAAAATATAAAGATGTAATATAATACATTATTAAGAAAGAGAGAAATTACAATGAAAAACTTTTTAGATTTAGTAAAACAAAGACGTTCTATTTATCAATTAAATAAGAACTTACCAATTAGTGAGGAAGAAGTATTAGAAACAATCAAAGAGATTAGTGTTCAATTACCTTCTGCATTCAATTCTCAAAGTGCAAGAATAGTTGTACTATTAGGAGATGAAAATCAAAAACTATGGAACATTACAAAAGAAACACTTAAAGGAATAGTAGGTGCTGATAATTTTGCATCTACTGAAGAAAAAATGAATAGCTTTGCAGCTGGATATGGAACAATTCTATATTTTGATGATACTGCTATTACTAATCATTTCGCTGAACAATTTGCTGCATTTAAAGATAACTTCCCAGTTTGGGCAAATCAAGCCAATGGAATTTTACAATTTGGAATTTGGTCAGCGTTAGCTGAAAAAGGAATCGGTGCTTCTTTACAGCATTATAATCCTATTATCGATAATGAAGTTAAAAAAGAATTTAATATTCCTGATAGTTACCAATTAGTTGCACAAATGCCTTTTGGTGGTATTGTTGAACCTGCTGGTCCAAAAGATGTCATCGATTCAAATAAAATGGTAGTTATTAGAAAGTAGTTTGCTTTATAAAATTATAATCATATAGTTTGTTATGGCTAACTAAACTATATATAATATAAATATACAATAACCAATATAGGAGGTGTTATTATGTTTGATTTAAAAGATAAAGTAGCTGTAGTCACTGGAGCTAGTAGTGGTCTTGGAAAAGATGCAGCTATAGCTTACGCCAAAGCTGGAGCTAATGTTGTTTTACTAGCTAGAAGATTAGATCGTTTAGAAGAAGTTGCTAGTGAAATAAGAAAAATAGGACGTGATGTCTTACCAATTAAAGTAGATGTTAGTGATGAAGAAAATGTTAAGAATGCAATTAAGGAAGCATATCATCATTTTGGTCATCTAGATATTTTATTAAATAATGCAGGTGTTGCAGTACGTGGTGGCGTTGATACATTAAGTGTGGAAGACTTTGATAAATCTATGGATGTAAATGTTAAAGGTATCTTCTTAGTAAGTAAATATGTAATTCCATATATGAAAGATAATAGTTATGGACGTATTGTTAATATTGCATCAATTAATGCAGTTATTGCAGATAAGAATGACGTGTTTATCCGTCATGCTTACAACGCTAGTAAAGCAGCTGTACTTGGTTTAACAAAAGGAATGGCAGCATCATATGGTAGATATAATATTACTGTAAACGCTATTGGACCTGGATTGTTTGAGTCTGAAATGACAAGTGAAACACTGTTTAAATCAGAAGACTTCTTAAATCTATACAATGGTTTAAATCCAATGAGCAGACCTGGAAAACAAGGAGAGTTAAATGGAACAATTCTATACTTCTCTAGTGATGCTTCTAGCTATGTTAATGGACAATTTATTGTTGTTGACGGTGGAATGTCAATTGT
>JBKEBJ010000210.1:0-8156 GCA_047973105.1 Coprobacillaceae bacterium
AAGAGCGATTGGATTTATTAATCAATATAATCATCATATAACAGTAATAGATGGGGAAAAATTTGGAATGAAAGAATTAGGTGAAGTAAGTGGATATTTTGATGCCTTATTCTATAGTGAAATGTTAGGTGTATATAATGAATTATTAGCAAATATGAGAAACCATCCTTTAAGTAAAAGAAAATATATGTGGAAATATAACTATTAATTCTAAAAGTCTGGCAATATAATTTGCCAGATTTTTAATTAAGATGATTTGAAGGAGAGAATATATGAATCTAAAAGTAATAATATTTGATGTCGATGGATTGTTATTGGATACAGAAGCAAGATGGCAAACTGCTTGGCAAGAAATTGGAATGAAACATGGAATTAAAGATTTTGGAAAAACAACATTTTTAAAATGTGTTGGCTTAAATGGAAAAGAAGTAGAAGAGATAGTAAAGAAGGATTTAGAAGGTTATAAATATTCAAAAGTAATCTTACAAGAAGCACGTGATTATGGAATGAAACTATTACATGAACATATTGATCCAAAACCAGGTGTATATGAGCTATTAGATTATATAAAAAAAACACCAATCAAAATAGCGGTTGCAACATCTACAGATAGAAATCTTACAATAGAAAGGTTAACACGTTTACAACTTTTAGAAAATTTTGATTATGTTTTATGCGAAGATGAAGTAGTAAATAGAAAACCGCATCCAGAAGTTTATCAAAAAGTGATTCAATATTTTAATGTACTACCTGAGGAGGCTTTGGTGTTAGAAGATTCGGCAGTTGGAGTAGAAGCAGCATATTGTGCTCATATACCATGCATTATGATTCCAGATTTAATCCCTGCAACTAAGAAACAAATAGAACAAACAAGAGCTATTGTTTCTTCATTGCATGAAGTAAAGAAATTTTTACAATAAAAACAATTATATGTGATTTTTTTCGAGATGTGGTAGATAACGCTATATTTGGAAGCGATATAGTAGAATATAATTAGGGTTTTCTAGTCTTTACAGTTGTTATTAAGAAGTGTTGAAAGGTGTTGAAAAGAGGTAATAATAGAAAAAATAGTAATAAAGAAAAAGAAAAACTGTCAATAATTCCAACACAACAAATATAGAAATTAAATATTCAGTATCATGATAACTGTAGAACAAAAGAAAATCAGAATTTTCAAGAAAGAGAGAGATATTATGAAAAATAATACTAAAAACCTCATCCTAAATTACATAAGTGATTTGACCGAGAATTTTGATTTTACACAAATCAAACATTTTGTAGCAAGTTCGATTAGTGATGAAATGCACATTAGTAGGAGTCTTGCGAGCCAATATTTAAATGAATTAGTAAAAGAAAAATTGGTGATGAAAATCAACTCTAGACCTGTATATTTCTTACATCGTAAAAAAATGGAGGAAATATATAAAATGTCATTTCAAACAGATGATTTTTATGATTTGGAGGAAGTTAAGCAATATATAAAAAATCATTCTGATGGAGAAGGAAACTACTCCAATATTGTTGGTAGTGACAAATCATTAACAGAAGTTATTAAACAATTACGTGAAAGTTTTGAATATCCACCTAGTGGTTTACCTACTATTATTTTTGGAGAAAAGGGTACTGGAAAAAGAACATTATGTAAAACAATCTTTGAAAACGCTGCTAGAAAAGGAATTATTAATGAAAATACTAAATTAGTAAAGTTAGAATTTTCACCAACAAACAGCATGGAATTATTTACCCACATTTTTGATGAAAATACATTAGATGTTAAAGGAAATAATACACATATTGTTTTCATGTTTTGTGGCATTCAATACATGTCAGAAGAGTTTCAAGAGAAATTGTCACAAATGATTGATAAAGGAAAATATACTTCTTTACGTAAAGGTCAATATAAAAATAAGGTCATTCGATATATGTTGGTGTCAGATGTAAACCCACAAATATTTATGAATGAAAGATTATTAAAAAATATACCAGTGATTTTAAATATGCCAACTCTACAAGATAAAAGTAAAGAAGAAAAAGAAGAGTTAATTATTCATTTTATTCAAAATGAAGGTAAAAAAGTTCAAAAGAAATTAAAGATTAGTAATGCGGTTTTACGTGCCTTAGTAAATGGAGATTATGAGAATAATTTAATTGGATTACAATCTACAATTAAGATCATGTGCGCTAGTGCATTACGTAAGTGTACAGGAAAAAGTGAAGTAATTATTCATACTTACGATACCCCTGAACATTTATTAACAACAATGCCAATAGCTACAGATGAGGAATTACTCTATATTGATACAACAACGTATCAAAGGAGTGAAGAAATAGATTTTATTCTAGATTATTTTAATCGAATATACAAACCATTTATAAAGAGAAATACAATGAAAGAAGCATTGCATGAAAGTAAACAAAACTTTGATTTATTAAGCGATTATCTTTCTTATAAAAGAAGAATACCTCCAGAAAGAATTAAAGGTATAGAAATATCTTTATCGAATATTTTCGATGTCGTACTAAAAAAGCGATATATAAATTTACCAAGTGGATTTGGCTGTACATTAGCTAAATTAATTTATGTAAATGGATTATTTAGTGCAAGTATAAAGCAGTGGAGTCATGAACAACGTTTCATTATTGGTGATGTACTCAAACAACTGAACAATGATTATATTAATGAATCTATGATAGTTGAAGAAATTACTAGGTTGATAAAAACAAACTTAGAAATGGAATTATCAGATATTATTTCTATTATGATGATTGTATATTTACATCATTATAATTCCAATATGTCGAGAAGAAATTGTTTTGGGATGATAGTCTGTCATGGTTATTCAACAGCAACCTCTATCGCTGAAGCAGCAAACAGTTTGTTAGAAAATTATGTATTTGATGCAATTGATATGCCTTTAGACGTGACCGTAGATGAAATTAAAGAATTATTATTAGAACGAATTAATCGTTTGCATAGTAATGCAGATGTAATTGTTATGGTTGATATGGGTTCTTTAGAACAATTAGGTAATAGTTTAAGTACAGCTATTAACTGTAATGTTGGGGTTATTAATAATGTATCTACAAGGCTAGCATTAAATGTTGGAAATTGCATTATTAATGATACAAATATACAAATGACATTAGAAAAGGTTAGTAGTAAATCAAAAGCAGCCTATACCATTGTAAATCGAAAAAAGAAAGATATTATCTTATTTACTAGTGAAAGTGGTATTCATATGGCTCAAAGAATGCGTGAATTGTTTGAAAACAGTTTCCCTAAACAAATAAGTATTGATTTAGATGTTTGTGATTTTAATCAATTAATTACTAATGGTGAAAATCATGAAGTCTTTATTAATAATAATGTTCTATTTATTACAGGGACAGCGAATCCAAATATTGATACACAAGTATTTGTTGCTTTAGAAGAAATAATTTCAGGTAGTAATATTGATAGCATTATGAGTCGATTATCAAAACACTTAACTTTAGAACAATTAGACCAATTACTAGACAATTTACGAAAAAGCTTTACCTTACAAAACGTTGTTAAATATTTAACCATTCTAAATCCACAAGTTCTATTAGATAATGTGACACTAGCTGTGGATCAATTACAAGAACGTTTGAATCAACGTTTTACTGCAATGACATTAGTTGGTATTTACATCCATGTTTGTTGCTTGATAGAAAGATTAGTGACTAAATTACCAATTACTGAATTTGCGGATTTAGAGGAATTTAGTACTGGTAATACGGATTTTATTCAATGTGTACATGAAGCATTTTCACAATTAACAAAACGTTATAATGTAACGATTCCTATTAGTGAGGTCGCATATTTATATGATTTCATAATTGCTGATAAGGAAAGAATAAAAGATAAAAATATAGTGTCAAATTTATGAGAAGAAATGGGTGATAGAAATGAAAAAGAATAAAGAAATTGTAATTGCTACACATGGAGAACTAGCAGAAGGTTTGGTGAGTGCTCTTCAAATTATTGTAGGAGAATTATCAAATGTTAAAACCATTTGTGGATATATAGATGCAGACTTTGATTTAGAACAAGCGATTGAGAAGTTAATGATAGAACATGATTTTGAAAATAAAGATCTTGTTGTATGTACGGATATGATGGGTGGAAGTATAAATAATGGATTTGTAAAGTATTTGGGACGTTACCCATTTCATTTAATCACAAATATAAATTTAGCTTTCTTAGTGGATTTACTTTTATCACAAGTTGAAATTAGTGGAACGATGTTAGATCAAAAAGTACAAGAGGATTTAGTAACTGTGAAATATGTAAATAAGCTTTTGAATACTTTTAATGATGAAGATTCGTTATAGAGGATGGAGGTGAATAGAAATGATAAAAACAGTAAGAATAGATCACAGATTAGTACATGGACAAGTTGCCTTTTCATGGACTCATTTTCTAGGGGTAAATAGAATTATCGTAATAGATGATAAGGCAGCTACTGATGAAATTCAAAAAATGGCTTTAAATATGTCAAAACCTGCCGGGGTAAAACTAAACATATTTAGTGTTGAAAAAGCCTTGTCAAAGATGAAAAAGGTAGAAACCTTAAATGACATTATCTTTATTGTTTTTGGATGTACTAGAGATGCTGCAAAATTTGTAGAAGGATATCCAAAACTAGGGGAAATTAACTATGGCGGAATCGCTAAAAAAGATGGGTCACAACAATTCTCCTCTGTCATTTATTTAAATGCAGAAGAGATTGCAGATACAAAGAGAATTATGGAAGCTGGGGTAAAGATATATATGCAACAGTTACCAACTACTAAAAAAGAGGACTTAATATTAGATTAGACAGGAGGGAGAATTATTATGTTATTACAATCTATTTTAATTGGATTAGTAGCTGTATTCATGGTATTAGATTCACGTGTATTAGGTCGTTTAAATTTTGAAAGGCCATTAATTACTTGTACAATCGTAGGGTTGATTATGGGTGATTTACAAACAGGGTTAATGGTTGGAGCACAAATGGAAATGATTACACTAGGAATGATGTCAATAGGTGCATCAGGAGTAGATATGAATTTAGGCTCTATTACAGGGTGTGCTTTGGTTATTACTTCTGGAGCATCAATTGAAACGGCCTTAACGATTGCTGTACCAATGACAATGTTAGATCAGTTGGTTACTACAATTGCAGATGTTATTCGAATTCAATTATGTCACTTATGTGATCGTTATGTCGCAAAAGGAAATTATGCAATGGCTAGACGAACTCATATTGTATTTGGAACATCAACATATGTGATTTTTAAATTCACAACAGTATTTTTAGCAGTATACCTTGGTAATGATGTTATTCAAAATATTATAAATGCAGTCCCTGCATATATAATGAATGGTATTACATTAGGTGCTAACCTAATTTCATTCTTTGGATTTGCTTTATTATTATCAACAATGATTAATAAAAAGAATGCTATATTTTTCTTTCTTGGATTTATCATAGCTGCTTATTCAGGGTTAGGGTTAACAGCAATAGCGGTAATTGCTATTGGTATGGCAGTGCTTCTATATCAATTAAAATATGGCGATGGTGGAAATAACTTACAAGCAGCTGGTGGTATACCAGTAGATGAACTCGATGACGAGTTAGATGATTAGGAGGTGGCAAAAATGTCAAAACAAGGATTAGAAAATCAAAGAAATTATCCATTAAGAAAAAAAGTGAGAGAGTATTTCTGGGGTGGTTGGTGCATGCAATCATTGTGGAACTATGAAAGACAAATGAATACTGCCTTTATGTGGGGGATGTCAAAAACAATTGATCGTTTGTATCCAAATCCAGAAGATGATGCTAAAAGAAAAGAGGCATATAATAGACATTTAGAATTCTTTAATATTACACCACAATTTGGAGCATTTGTACTAGGACTAAGTTCTGCAATGGAAGAAGAGTATGCAGAAAATCCTACAACATTTAACCCTAAAATGATTAGTTCGATTAAAGTTGCTTTAATGAGGCCATTGTCCGGAATTGGGGATTCCTTATTTCAAGGAACTGTTCGTGTTATTGCGATGAGTATTGGGATTTCATTAGCACAAGAAGGGTCAATTTTAGGACCAATACTAGCGATATTAATATCATTTGGTGTTAGTTTCCCAATTACTTGGTTTGGCGCAAAAATGGGATACTTAAATGGACAAAAATATTTAGCACAAATATCAAAAAGTAATTTAATGGACAAAATTATGTATGGGTGTAGTGTTGCAGGGTTAATGGTTATTGGAGGAATGGTAGCTAGTTTAGTGAATGTTACAACACCACTTGCATATGGTGAAGCATTACAATTACAAGGGATTTTAGATAATATTCTACCAAAAATGATTCCTTTAGCGCTAACAGGGATTATGTACTTCTTAGTTAAGAAGGGTGTTAAACCTATGATTGTTATATTATCTTGTTTCGTAGTAGGGATTGTTTTACACTATTTCGGTATTTTAGCGGTCTAGTTTAATAATAGTTTTATAATCAATAAATAATATTCTATGTTTCTTTGGATAACCTCCCAAATTTATTCTTAGAAACAATCATAGTGATATTAATAAAATTGTTTACCTATCCGTCTCCTTGGAAATATTACACAAATGATTATAAAATTATTTAATGATAAAAGAGTTCAATAAATAAAACATAAAAGCAATAATGTTAATTGTTGCTTTTATGTTTTTAAATAAAGTTTTATATGATAATAGGGAAGGTAGGTGGCTTATGAAAAAGTACATCGCAAATAAAAAATTCTATATTTTAACTGGAAAAATGATGATTCCTATTGCTATACAATCAATCATTAATAGTTTAAGTGGTTTGATTGATACTATGATGGCATCCCATTTTAATGCAGTTAGTGCAGTAGGAATTGCATTACAGGTAGATAATATTATGCAGTGTATTACTTTTGGTATTGCTGCAGGCGTTAATATTTTTGTTGTTCAATATTTTGGTGCGAAAGAATATTCTAATATGAAAAAATGTTTTGGTCTTAGTGTGATTATAGTATCAATAAACGCACTAGTTTGGATGGCTTTATCTTTATTACTTAATACCAAATTATTGGGTTTATATATGAATGATATGGAGGTTGTTACACAGGCTTTTGAATATTTACAATTTTCTTGTTTATCATTTGTTTTTACCTCTATTGTGATGACTTTTACTTTCGCATATCATAGTGTTCAAAGAACACAAATTCCATTAATAATTAGTATAATAGTTATGGTGATGCATGTTATTTTAAACTATATTTTAATGTTTGTTATAAAATTAGGAGTTGCTGGTGCAGGGATAAGTATGACAATTACACAGGTTATAAATTTAATGTTATATATAGGCTATTCCATATATACAAAACAACCATTTATAGGAACACTAAAAGAAATGTTTATTATACCTAAAAAATTAGTACGAAAAGTAATAAAAAAGATTTATCCATTAGCTTTTAATGAATGCCTATTTGGAATTGGAAATAGTATGTTTATTGTTGCTTATGGTGTGTTTGGTAAAAGTGTGATGGATTGTTATTATATTGGAAATCAAATTGTTACTTTGTTTTACACTGTAGTAAATGCAATGTCAGATGCTGCAACTTCTTTAATTGGATTAGAATTAGGTAAGCAAGATTATGATATGGCGGAACAAGAAGTTAATTATTTCTTTGGAATAACTACAGTGTTGTCAATTTTTATCATTGGTATTATATTAGTGTTCGCACCAAACATTGTCTCTCTATTTGAAGTGGAAAATCAAGCCGCGTTTGTATTATCTGTTTCTATTATTAGAGTGTTATCAATTCGTATTGCTTTTCGGTTGTTTAATGTTATCATCTTTGCTTCATTACGTGCAGGAGGCGATTCACGCTATTTAGCTTTTCTTGATTCTATGATTATGTGGGGAGTTGTAATAGCGATATCTTTTGTATTGATTTATCATTTTAAATTTAATGATATCGTACTTGTTATTTTAATCGGCCAAATAGAACAATTAGTCAGATTAATTTTAGGTATGCGAAGAATGAAATCAAAAAAATGGATGAATACTATGTTATAATAGGGAAAGAATAATATAATACTTTCCTATTAAAGAAAAAAATTGCTTTTTAAAAGG
>JBKEBJ010000350.1:0-2914 GCA_047973105.1 Coprobacillaceae bacterium
TCTCATGGATTTTAAGCTAACATAATCAAATACTTTATATTTTCAAAATTTTTCATCAAAACACTTGATTTTTATATAGTTAGCTCTTATAGAAAACTCATTATAACATGGAAGATAACTACCTACTTATAATATGCTTGAAAACAAAAAACGCATCCCTAAGGATACGTATTTATCAAATGGTGGTTCCAGCCGGAATCGAACCAGCGACACGAGGATTTTCAGTCCTCTGCTCTACCGACTGAGCTATGGAACCACATATGGCGGTCTGGACGGGACTCGAACCCGCGACCTCCGCCGTGACAGGGCGGCATTCTAACCAACTGAACTACCAGACCATATTTGGTTGCGGGAGAAGGATTTGAACCAACGACCTTCGGGTTATGAGCCCGACGAGCTACCAGACTGCTCCATCCCGCGATATTAAATGCAATTGTGTTGTAAATCTTAATTAAATAAATGGCGGAGGTTGAGGGATTCGAACCCCCGCGGGACTTTCATCCCCTGTCGGTTTTCAAGACCGATCCCTTCAGCCGGGCTTGGGTAAACCTCCGCGTTATTAAATTGGTGGACCCTGTTGGACTCGAACCAACGACCGATCGGTTATGAGCCGATAGCTCTGACCAACTGAGCTAAGGGTCCGTTGTTGGTGTACCTCTTGCGCCCCACTTATTAACATGGTAGCGGGGAAGGGATTCGAACCCCCGACCCACCGGGTATGAACCGATTGCTCTAGCCAACTGAGCTACCCCGCCATATTAACTATAGCATCGCTACAAATTAATCTAAATTGGTGGAGCCTAGCGGGATCGAACCGCTGACCCCCTGCGTGCAAGGCAGGTGCTCTCCCAGCTGAGCTAAGGCCCCAAATTTTATGTAATATTGATTTAATTAAATGGTCGGGAAGACAGGATTTGAACCTGCGACCCCCTGGTCCCAAACCAGGTGCACTACCAAGCTGTGCTACTTCCCGTTTTCCATAATAATACTCTAATGGCGCGCTAGGCAGGAATCGTACCCACAACCTCTTGATCCGTAGTCAAGCACTCTATCCAGTTGAGCTACTAGCGCAATCACAACGCTTATACATAATACCATTTTTTACGACTCTTTGCAATAACTTTTTTATAAAAAATTAATTACATTTCATAAATGGTGCCCAGGGCCGGAATCGAACCGGCACGGATTTTAACGTCCGCAGGATTTTAAGTCCTGTGCGTCTACCAGTTTCGCCACCTGGGCATCAATGGAGGTTCCAGCCGGACTCGAACCGACGATAACAGAGTTGCAGTCTGTTGCCTTACCAACTTGGCCATGGAACCGTATGCGTCTTAAAACTTACTGCCTTTTTATTATATGGTAAACCGATATGAAATGCAAGATGTTTTTGCCTATTTTTAATAAAAAAAATAAAACGCCTAATTGGCGCTTTATTGGTTAATTACTTTTGTCCATCTAGAATTGAACATTTCTTTTATTTCATCACTTTGATATGCAAATATTTCATCATTTTCTGCCATACGAATACCATATGCACTAATTCCTTTATAATCTTCATCTGTTGCTATTTTAGCTGCATTTTTATTAGCAGTTAAATATCCTACAGCTTGTGTATTTAATAAAGCATTATCATCAGAAATCATATAGTTAATAAACTCATTCGCTAATTTAGACACTTTACAGTCTTTAGAAATAACAAATCCATCAAACCAGATGTTTGTTCCTTCTTCAGGCATAAAGAAGGCCATATCCTCATTTTCAGCCATAACCGCTGCTGCATCTCCAGAATACATAACCGCCATTGCTTTTTCACCATTACGCATATTATCAATAGATTCATCACCTACATATACTGGATCCATTGTTTGTCTTTGTTCAACTAACCAGTTATAAGCATTCTCTACTTCTGTTTCATCTGTTGAATTCATTGAATACCCTAAAGCTTTTAAGGCAACCATGAAAGAATCTCGTTCTGAATCATACATATAGATATTTCCTTGATATTTTTCATTACGAAGAATTTCCCATCCATCATCTAAATCCTTTTTATCTACTTGTGTTGTATCATATAGAATTCCTACATTACCATAAAAATAAGGAACCCAGTATTTATTTTCTAAGTCAAATGTTTGATTTAATAAAGATTCATCTATACTATTCATATTTGTAATTGTATCTTTATCAATTTCTTGTAACAAATCTTCTGTAATCATTCTTTCAATCATATATTCTGATGGAATCATTACATCATAATGATTTCCACCCATGAATTTTGTATACATCATTTCATTAGAATCAAATGTTTCATATACTACGTTACAATTAAATTCATCTTCAAATGCATCAACTACTGCGGGATCAATATATTCTCCCCAATTAAAGACAGTTAATGTTTCTTTGTCACCGCTGTCACTCGAACCACCACAACCTGTGATAGTACAAGCTAATGTTAAAGCTAATGCTCCTTTACTAATTTTATTCATGAGTTTGCCCTCCCTTTTCTTTTTACAATCATATATGGAACAAATGTTCCTATAAATACTAATACTAGTATCACAACCAATATAATAGTTGCTAAAGCATATATACTAGGATTGGTTCTTTTTGCCATGTTATACACAACAATAGAAATATTTTCAACACCATTACCACTAACAAAATATGAAATCATAAAATCATCAAATGACATTGTAAATGCTAATAATGCACCCGCAAAGATTCCTGGTTTAATTTGAGGAATAATAACTTTTATTAATGCTTGTAGTGGTGTTGCTCCTAAATCCATAGCAGCATCTGCTAAATGAATATCCATTTGTTTTACTTTTGGTAATACATTCGTAATTACAAAAGGAGTACATATTACAAGATGCGCAATTAACATTGTCCAATACCCTATACTAACTCCTAACAAAGA
>JBKEBJ010000388.1:0-2222 GCA_047973105.1 Coprobacillaceae bacterium
CTGGAGCATTCAGCCTGATTTACCCAAGCAGTATCATACAGCCACACCTGATAGACAGCATGTCTTTTTTTAGCAACCTTGCCGCAACACTTCCTTAAGCATTAATAACTCTCGCTCAGTGGTAGTCTAGGCATCTCCACAATTTAAGGCAGCATTTATTTCCCAACTCTTTATTCTCTCAACTGGGAGGGCCGTCTTGGCTGGAAATCCAAAACCAAAGAATGCAATTCTGGATTCAAGAAAACAAATTTGTTCTCCGTGATGACGAGTGTGATTGTGACCTAGTCCTTTGTGCGCTCTACAGTTTATCTGAATGTTTCATCATAAGAAATGCTCCAACACAAACGATTAGGATTTAATTTGTATTTACATGCTTAGCAAAACAGAGAGAGCAACGATATCAAAATAGTAGTCGACCATAAATTGAAATCTAGACTGACAGAAGAAAATATCACAGACATTATCTTTACTTATAAAATAAAAGGGTACTGCATCTTGTGCAGCTGTTATTAAATCACTGTGACTTGTTATAAATATTATCTCTATATCCCATTTCTTATTATCTCTTATTTTTATTGCTTCATCTATTCCATTAAATGCTAATCCGCCATTCTCATCTAATATCTCTATATCCAAAAGTAATAGAAATATTTCGTTTTTATCTACATAACTTTTATCATATAGGTTAAATGTAATAATTTCCTGATCATTAAATATCTTCTTTACCTCTTCCTCCAATACAGCTGTAAATTTCTTATCATCATCGACGATTACTATCTTTCTATTCTCCATTAATTTCACCTACAATTAGTATAGGCAAATATATTAAAAAAATTCTATAAGTATAAATTGTATAATTTCGATATGTTATGTATTAAAATGTAGGATAGTAAAAAGAGTATAGAAATTCGAAGTGTATAAACTAATTCAATTAGGATATAATTTCATATAGAAACAGGAGGATACTGAATGATAGATTATACTCATGCCAAAATAAAATCAAAGAAAGAATTAAAGAAATATATAAAAAATTATGTTAGGCAATTAGATGTTGATAGAATAAAAAGCATTGATGAAACCCATTTAATAATACCTTATATTAATGATGAGATTACAATATTACTAGTAGGGTGGATGCGTGAAGAACTGATTGACATGGGAATATTTAATAAAATAAAAATTGTCATTACAAGAGATACAAAAAAAGTACATCAAGATGTTTTGAGCGCTATATATGGTTATTAAAATAGAGGTGGGAAATAAGTTCTCGCCTCTTTCACTACCCCAACATAACATTACTCATTTTATTATACAACTAAGTACTAATGTCAACAAAATAAAAAAACATCTAACTAGCAGCTAGGCCACTAATTAGATGTTTCTTATTTTTGATTTCTGTTTATTTATATTTTTGCACCTTTTCACAAAATCCTTGACTGGTAATAAGCATACAACAAAAGAATCGATTGTTGCTAGGAGTTCTTCTGAAACAGCATCAACTACTTCTTCTATTCTTGCTACTTCAAAAGAATACCCTTTTTTTGTTTCAACTAAAACATATTGACCCACAGAGATGGTAGGAATTGGACAATAATAGTAATACATTTTTTGTGTTGGGCGTATTGATTTTTTTATACCTTTTTTAAAACGTAGTCTTACAATTTTCATAATACCTTACCTTTCTCTTCTTTAACTTTATTATATGAATCAATATCATCAATGTGTTGCTTTAAATCATCAGCGTTCATGCGTTCTTTTTCTTCTAATCTTTCATCTAGAATAACATATTCTAAATCTTCCATCAAATAAATGCCAGTCCGATTTCTAGTAGTGAAAACAGCTGCACGATCTACATACATAAATTCATTGTCAGCAATTTGTAAAAGTAGCTTATCATTTTCTTCATTAATCACTTGATTACTAGTAAACTCTATAACGCTGCATAAATCAATATTAATATTTCTATTTTTAAAATAGAATTCTTTCAGCACATTTAAATCTTTAATATTTGACTTTACGTTATTAATTTTAACTAGTTTATCAGTAAGCAACCTTTTCTTTTCATTTATAGTTGCTACTAATTTATTTACGTCATTAATTGAATTAACAGGATAATGCTTGTTTAGCTGTGCAGCTGCTTCTTCAAAAAATCGTACTTCCTTTCCATAATTCTCATGAATTGACTTTGTGACAAATCCTTTTTCTTCTTGCATGATTTCATA
>JBKEBJ010000393.1:0-3631 GCA_047973105.1 Coprobacillaceae bacterium
AAATATTTTACGTGAAGGAAAGATAACTGAGAACTAGAAAGAACCTGGAAGATCATTGTTGCCACTATTGAAATCTAATCAACCCTGTACTTTAGAACCGATTCATGATCGTGAGTTAAAAGTAGGAGATATAGTTTTTTGTAAAGTAAAAGGAAATTTCTATACACATAAGATTTCTAAAATACGTGGTGTACAGTATCAAATTTCTAATAATCATCGTTTTGTAAATGGTTGGGTTTCTAGAAATAGTATTTATGGTATTGTAACGAAGATATGGGAAACATAAAAAGGTATTCTTAGTAAAACAGAAGGATACCTTTTTATGTTTTTATTCGACTTGCTTTAAAGAAGCAATCATATCAATACGTTTTAATATAGAACGCATAATAAAGTTAATGATGATAGTAAATACATAGGTTAATACAAAAGCGTATACAAAGCTAATAGGGCGAATGGAACGTACAAACATGATAAAATCCATTTCTACTGTTTGTAAGATAAATTGATGTAATATTCCCCCTAAGGCACATCCAACAAGTGCACCAATAATAGTTAATACTTTATTTTCTCTAAAGATATAATCATAGACTTCTTTAGGATAGAAACCAAGAACTTTAATAGTTGCGATTTCATTAGTACGTTCTTTTATATTAATATTTGTTAAGTTATATAGAACAATGAAAGCAAGTAATCCAGCAGAAGCAATTAACACCCAAACAACTAAATCAATACTGTTCATTTGTGTTGCGAAATTTTCAGCAATGGTAGAGTTAAATACTATACTAGTGATATTCTCATTATCCATCAATTGACTGCCTAATGTTTGTTTATTTGTATCATTTACTTTTGTCATATTTATATAATTTGCATTATATGAGACAGTTTCACCAGTTAACGATGCATATAATGTTGGACTCATATAAATGTAATGTTGTAGATAGTTCTGACAAATAGCACTTATTGTTACGTCATATTCTTTTTCATTTAAGGTTATACGAATACTATCATTTGCTTTTACACCTAATACTTCAGCTGCTTTTTCAGAAATAATAATACCTTCATCATCAATGAGTAAATCTTCATTTGATTTATAATCAAATAAATGGAAATATTGGGACATACGATGTAAAGACCTAGGAATAATAAAGGAACTATCAATAGATTCACCATCTTTTTTAGCTGTTATCGTTGTTTGATAAGCTAATAATTGTTCTTTAATTAAAGTATTGTCCTTTTTTAAAGTAGTGATTGTTGTATCTGCGTTTTCTTCTATAATAGATTCTTTAAAACTCATAGAAACATCATAGATTTGAATATCATCAAATTGATGACTAGCCATATCGGTAATGGAGTATTTAATACCGAATCCTGTAATTAATAATGCGGTACAACCAGCAATACCAATAATACTCATTAAGAAGCGTTTTTTATATCTAAAAATATTTCTAAATGTAACTTTTTGATTAAATGATAACCTTTTCCATAAAAATGTTATTCTTTCTAATACAATACGTTTTCCAACCATCGGTGCTTTAGCTCGCATTAGCGTTGCTGGGAACACATTTAACTCTTTTATGCAAGAAGCTAAAGTAGCAATTAAAATAGTAATAATAGCAATTCCACCAGTCTGTAGGAAAAGAGATATATCTAAGCATAATACCATCTTTTGAGGAACATCATACATCATAGTAGAATATAATCCATATATAATCATTGGGAAGATATAGATACCAAGGGCAATTCCTAAAATACTACCAATAACGGTGGCAAGTAAGGCATATATTAAATATTGAGTAATAATATCTTTTTTAGTATACCCTAAAGCACGTAAAGTTCCGTTTTGATTACGTTGTTCTTCAACCATACGGGTCATTGTTGTTAAACTAACTAAAGCAGCAACTAAGAAAAAGATAGATGGAAAGACTCTAGCAAGTGCATCAATACGATCAGAGTCACTTGTGAAAGAAGCAAGTCCTTGATTTAAGTTATAATCTAATATTACATTGATTGTTTTAGGAATTGATTCTATTTGATCTTTAGCATTCTCTATTTCTTGATTCGCTAAATCCAAATTATTTTTTGTTTCCTCTAAAGTCTCTTCAGTTTCTTTAACTACTTGTTGAAACGTTGCTTCTCCGATATCTAATTCTAATTCTGCTTTTTCTAAAGATAATTGACTATTTTCTAATAACATAGATGTTTGAATAAATAATTCAACTTGATCTAAAGAAGTTTGTAATTCTTGTAAAGAAGTTTGAGCACCTGCTACAATTTCTTCTGTTGCAGGTGGGCTTACCTCTTCACCACCTTCTTCTGGAATAGTAGGAGGATTTAATGAAGAAATATCGTTTTGTATTTCTTGAATCTGGCTTTCAATATTAACTATTTCATCAAGAATAGTACTAGCTCCAGCAGTGAAATCTGTTTGTGCTGAATTAAGTAATTGTTTCTGTTCTAATAATAACAATCTATTTTCTAACAATGTTAACTCTGTATTATTTTTTTCTGTTTCAAAACTTTCAACACCATTATTATACTCAGCTAAGCCATCTTCATATTGTTTGATAGGTTCCGCTAATAAAGCATATTTATCATCAATGATTTTATCAAATCGAGCATTAACAATAGGATAGATAGTTTCTTCAATATCTATTTTAATAGCATCTAATACTTCCTGATACGCATCAGAAAAAAGAGAAGAAACACTATCTTTATCAATAGTAATCAATACTTCCTGATATATTGGAGTGTCACCAATTAGTTCATGCAATTGACTATTATAGGATAACTCTTTGGCTGCTTCTTCTGGTAAATGGACAAATGCAGCAGTGCTACCATCACCATACGTATTACTACCACGATCATAGTATAGTAAATAGCGTACATCACGACTTGTACCAACAATAGTATATTCCTTTTTTGTATCTGGAGTTTGTAATGTTATCTTCCCACCAATCTTTATATCTGAATGATTTTCGACATATCGTTCATCAACTAAACACTCAGAATTATCTTTAGGAAGTCTTCCTTCCGATAAATATGGTTTATTTATACTATCATCACCATGATAAGAATAGACTGTAACACCCTCTTGATGTTTATCTTTGATTGATAAAGCATCAAAATGATAACCACCTTGCACACTTTGTACACCATCAATAAGACTAATTTTATCAATTTCTTCGGCAGTAATACCGTATGAAGAAATATATGTTAAATCTGCAAAGTTTTGATTTTTCATATATGTTGAAGTAGATGTATTCATTACTAAGGGAGTAATTCTCAATCCAGCAAAAAAAGCAGTTCCAATAAAAATAATTAATAGAATAGATAAAAATCTAGACATTGTAGCTCTCAATATTCGCAATTGTAATAAACGATACATATTCTTTTTCATATTACCACTCAATACTTTCTATTGGCGTAGGGTTTGGATTTGTGGTAATAGTATCTACAGTTCCGTTTTTTAGATGAATAATACGATCAGCCATAGGTGCTAGTGCAGAGTTATGAGTAATGATAACAACAGTCATTTGATACTCTTGACACATATCACGTAATAATTTTAAAATAGCTTTCCCAGTTTGATAATCAAGAGCTCCGGTTGGCTCATCACATAATAACAATTTAG
>JBKEBJ010000429.1:0-5286 GCA_047973105.1 Coprobacillaceae bacterium
CAGATTCCATCTCACGATGGACACCCTTGATATTGGCTAGTGGTTGGCAGTTGCGACATCACCCCCACAGTGGACTTTCACCACCTAGATATATGCCATGCCTGGCGTACATAAAAAAGAGTTCTACTCAATTTCTAAGTAGAAACTCTTTTACTTTATTTCTTAAATGCCTTTTTGAAAGTATCAAAAATGGAATCTTTCTTATTAGACACTTTAGCTAATTTTTGATATAAATCTTTTTCTTCAGATGATAATTTAGTTGGAATTCGAACGTCAATTTTAACCATTTGATCACCATAATTATCACTTCGTAAATCTTTAACACCTTTGCTCTTTAAACGTAAGTTTGTTCCAGATTGTGTACCTGCTGGTATTTTAACTGTAACATCACCATAGACCGTTGGAACATCTACTTCACAACCTAAAGTTGCATCAACATTTGAAATGGGTACTGTAATATGAATGTTACGCCCATCTCTAATGAAATGTGGATGTGATTTAACATGTATTTCTACAAATAAGTCACCATTTGTTCCACCATTAGCACCTCGTCCACCTTTTCCAGCAACTCGCAATTGTTGATTTGAATTAATTCCAGCTGGAATATCTAACTGCACAGTAACTGTTTTATTGTTATAACCTTTTCCATGACAATCTGGACATTTATCTTTAATTATTTTTCCAGTTCCTTGACAATCTGGACATGTCGTTGTAGTTACAAATGTCCCAAAAGGTGAGGATTGTTGTTGTTGTACTTGCCCTCTACCACCACAGCGTGAACAAGTTGTTACATCACTTGCAGATTTAGCTCCGCTACCATTACAACGTGAACATGTTGCATCATAATTAATTTTTGTATCTTTTTTAACACCGTTTATCGCATCCATAAAGGAAATATCCAAACGCATTAAACGATCGTCACCACGTCTTGGTCCATTTGATTTTTGACGACGTCCCCCACCGCCAAAGAATGAACCAAAAATATCTCCTAAATCTACATCATCAAATCCGAAGCCACCAAATCCACCAGCGCCATTTCCAGCACCTTGTTCAAAAGCAGCATGACCAAAACGATCATATGTGGATTTTTTATTATCATCAGACAATACTTCATATGCTTCTTGTACTTCTTTGAATTTTTCTTCTGCATCTGGATCTTTATTTACATCGGGATGATATTGTTTCGCTTTTTTTCGATACGCTTTCTTTATATCACTTGCGGAAGCATCTTTACTTACCTCAAGCACTTCATAATAGTCTCTTTTTTCCGCCATCTTTTCACCCTTTTCTCTATGACTGTTTAAAACCAAGGCAAAGCCTTGGCTTTAAAAATCTAGTTTTTCTCTTCGAAATCTGCATCTACAACATTATCATCTTCTTGTTGTGTTCCAGTTGCACCGGCATCAGCACCTGCTGCACCATCTTGTTGATATCCATAAGAAGCCATTTGTTGTGCCATTTGTTCTAATTCAGCCATTCTTGCTTCTAATGTTTCCACATCGTTGTTATCTAAAGCCACTTTTAATTCTTCTTTTAATTTATTTGCTGCTTCTTTTTGTTGTTCATCGATTTTATCACCTTGTTCTGCTAATGATTTATCGATTTCATTAATCATTTGTTCAGCTTTATTTCTTGTTTCAATTTCTTTACGTTTCTTTTCATCATCCGCTTTATTAGCTTCTGCTTCTTTAACCATTCTATCGATTTCATCATCTGATAAACCACTTGAATTTTGAATTACAATAGATTGTTCTTTTTGTGTTTTTAAATCTTTAGCTTTAACATTTACAATACCATTAACATCAATACTAAATGTTACTTCGATTTGTGGCATTCCTCTAGGAGCTGGTTCAATACCATCTAGTTTAAATAAACCTAATTGTTTATTATCTTTAGCCATTGATCTTTCACCTTGTAATACATTGATATCTACAGCTGGTTGATTATCTGCAGCAGTTGAAAATGTTTGTGATTTAGTTGTTGGAATTGTAGTATTTCTATCAATTAATACTGTCATAACTCCACCCATAGTTTCAATACCTAATGATAATGGTGTAACATCTAATAATAAGATATCTTTAACATCACCAGCGATAACTCCACCTTGAATAGCTGCACCCATTGATACAACTTCATCTGGATTAACAGATTTATTAGGTTCTTTTCCTAATAATCTTTTTACTGATTCTTGTACTGCAGGTGTACGAGTTGAACCACCAACTAATAATACTTGATCAATTTCACCTGGTTCTATTCCAGCATCTTTTAATGCGTTTCTAACTGGAGTTTCAGTACGTGCTACTAAATCTTTAGTTAATTCATCAAATTTAGCTCTAGTTAAGCTTAATTCCAGATGTAAAGGTCCACTTGCTCCAGCTGAGATAAATGGTAATGAAATTTGTGTTTGCATAACTCCTGATAAATCTTTTTTAGCTTTTTCAGCAGCTTCTTTAATACGTTGCATTGCCATTTTATCAGCTGATAAATCAACACCTTGGTCTTTTTTGAATTCTGCTACAATCCAATCCATGACTTTTTGGTCAAAGTCATCTCCACCTAGACGATTATCTCCAGATGTTGCTAATACTTCAAAAGTACCATCTGCTAAATCTAAGATAGATACGTCAAATGTACCTCCTCCTAAATCATATACTAATACTTTTTGTTCATGTTCTGTTTTATCTACACCAAATGCTAAAGCTGCTGCCGTTGGTTCATTAATAATACGTTCTACATCTAATCCTGCAATTTTACCTGCATCTTTAGTTGCTTGTCTTTCTGCATCATTGAAATATGCTGGAACAGTAATAACTGCTTTCGTTACTGTTTCACCTAAATATGCTTCCGCAGTTGCTTTTAAGTTTTGTAAAATCATAGCTGAAATTTCTTGTGGTGTATACTCTTTACCATTTACTTTTTCTTTATGACTTGTACCCATATGTCTTTTTACAGACATTACTGTATCTAAGTTAGTAACAGCTTGTCTCTTTGCAGCTTCACCAACAATGATTTCATCATTTTTAAATGATACTACTGAAGGTGTTGTACGATTCCCTTCAGGATTTGCGATAACTTTTACTTCTCCGTTTTCCATAACACTAACACATGAGTTAGTTGTTCCTAAATCAATACCAATAACTTTTGACATAATTTTCTTCCTCCTATTTATTCGCTTACTTTAACTAACGATGCACGGATTACGCGATTTTTTAATTTATAACCTTTTTGTAATTCTTCAACAATCATATTTGATTTATAATTATCATCTTTTACTGTCATCACTGCTTGATGGAAGTTAGGATCAAATTCTTGATCTTTTGTTTCAATAACTTCAACACCTTGCTTTTCTAACACAGATAATAATTGCTGATAAATCATTTCATATCCCTTTAAGAAATTTTTAATTTCATCACTTGGATCTACAATTGCGAGTGATCTTTCAAAATTATCAATCACTGGTAACATCTCTTCAATAAATGATTGCATCATAAATTTTAAAGCGTTACTATGCTCGTTTTGCATTCTTCTTTTTAAGTTTTCCATGTCCGCAAATACTTTATAATAATCTGTTTTCCAAGTATTTACTTCTTCTAATTGTTTTACTTGTTGTTCTAGAGTTAGTTCCCCATCTTCTTCAGTAATTTCTGTTTCTACTTCTTCCGATTCTTCTAACTCTTCTTTTTCACATACTTCTTCAGCCATTACTTTCACCTCTATTCATCTTCCTCATCTAAAAATACTTTTTCAATATTCTTAGATATATATTCTACTAAAGATACTACTTTTTCATATGGCATCCTTGTAGGACCAATGACTGCAATAGAACCTTTAGTTTTATCTCCAGTTTTAAAGGATGCTGAGATTACAGAAACATCATTGATTTGTTCAATTGGTGATTCTGTTCCAATCTTTACTGTAACTCCTTCTTCTAAAGATAATGGTTGTAATGCTTTCCAAACTTGTGCATTTTCAAAAGCACTAACAATACGTCTTAGTTTATTAACGTCATTGTACTCTGGTTGATATAACATATTTTCTTTACCAGAAAAATACACATTACCAGATGCAAACTTCACAAATGCTTCTAGAAAAGCATTAAATAGTTCTTCATGCTCTTTAATCCTTGAGGAAAGAACTGGCCTGACATCTCTTTCTAAATGAAATGCAACTTGATCGATAGGTGTTCCTACTAATAAATCATTCATAACATTAACACAAGTGATCATATCTTCCATCTCTACTTCACCAGATACTTCAAATACTTTATTTTCTACATATCCTTGATTAGTAATAATAATAGCAGTTACTCGATTTGTATCTAAAGGTACAATTGTAATTCTTTGTAAAGTATCTTCACTAGAATCTGGACCTAGAGCTATTGAAGTTAACTGCGTTAATTCACTTAACATATTACAACTTTCATGAATTAAATCACTTAATGAGCGATGTCTATCGCTAAATATTTGAGCTACCTGATTTTTAATTGACTCATCAATATCTTTTTGTTCTAATGTATCAACATAGAAACGATATCCCATAGTCGATGGTATCCTTCCAGATGAGGTATGTGTTTTTTCTAAATACCCTGTTTCTTCCAGAAAACTCATTTCGTTACGAATTGTTGCACTTGAGAAAGGTAGTTGGTATTTTGTCATTAACAGTTTCGAACCTACTGGTTCTGCTGTTTCAATGAACTCCTCAACAATACATTTAAAAATTAGTAATTGTCTTGAACTTAACATCTTTTCCACCACCTTTTAGCACTCCATATCTTTTTGTGCTAAATCTATTATACATCATATTTTAGCACTGTCAACATTTTAGTGCTAAAAAGTAAAAATAAAGAACAAAAGTCCTTTATTCTATAAAATCTATTAGTATTGTATTTAAGAATTTTAGTGATTCTTTAGTACAATGTAGTCTTCCATTTGTAATCTGTAACCAATTTTTATTTCTGTATTTTGTGATTACACTTTCATATTTTTTTTCTAAATTAATATTATATTGTTGATTTATTTGTTTTATATCAAAACCTTCTAACAAACGCAACGACATCATAATATGATTAAAAATGGAATCTTCGTTTGTTAATATTGTTTCTTCTCTTGTTTCCTTACCATTTATATATGCATAAATATTGCGATTGTGTTCAATCAGTTTATTATCAATTTTACCACTCGCCCCAATACCAATACCATAATAATTTTCATAATGCCAATATACTTTATTATGTTTTGATTCATAAGATGCTTTAGCGTAATTACTAACTTCATATTGCTTAAAACC
>JBKEBJ010000455.1:0-18638 GCA_047973105.1 Coprobacillaceae bacterium
TATTAGTGAAGCGGCAATGGAAGCCAATTTTACTAATGAAGGTGGCTACAATAAAAAGTATCGTTTTTTAAAAAATATAATGGGTCTTTGGATTATTCAAGAAGTAGCTAAAGAATTCTCAGATAAGTATAGTTTTGGAGAATTAGTAGAATTAGCTAGAAAAGAACCTTTCCTAGGAGTATTTGATGTTAATGATAGTCGATTCTTGAATCCAGATAATATGACTAAAGAAATTCTTAAATCTTTTGAAGATAAAGGTGAACAAGTACCCACTTCTACAGGAGAAATTGCATATTGCGTATATCACTCTTTAGCCTGTAGTTATAAACAAACAATTACTGAATTAGAGGTTATTACAAAAAAAACATATAGCACTATTAATATTGTTGGTGGTGGGTGTCAAAATGAACTACTTAATGAAATGATAGCTGATGTTTGTAATAAAAGGGTAGTAGCAGGACCTATTGAAGCTACTGCATTAGGAAATATTCTAGCACAATTAATGAGTGAAGGTGTTGTAAAAGATATCCAAGAAGGAAGAAAAATGATTAGAGAATCATTTGAAATTAAAGAATATGGAGGAACAAATAATGGATGTAAAAACAAGATTTGAGGATGCAAAGAAAGTATATGAAGATGTTGGTATTGATGTTGAAAAGGCATTACAGAAGTTAAGAGATTACCCAATTTCAATGCACTGTTGGCAAGGTGATGATGTGATTGGATTTGATGGTGGAGGGGCATTATCAGGTGGTATTCAAACAACAGGTAACTATCCTGGAAAAGCTACTAATCCCGAACAATTAATGCAAGATATTGATAAAGTATTAACATTAGTACCAGGTAAAAAAAGATTGAACTTACATGCGAATTATGCAATATTTGAAAACAATGAAAAAGTAGAGCGTGATGAATTAGAACCTAAACACTTTACTAAATGGGTGGCGTATGCAAAGGAAAGAGGATTGGGATTGGATTTCAATCCAACTATCTTCTCTCATCCTAAAGCAGAGGGATTGACACTATCTAGTGAAGATGAAGATATTCGCACCTTTTGGATTAGACATTGTCAAGCATGTATTCGTATTTCAGAATACTTTGCAACAGAGCTTGGAACACCTTGTTTAATGAATATTTGGATTCCTGATGGATTTAAAGATATTCCAGCAGATCGATTAGGACCAAGAAAGAGATTTAAGGAATCTTTAGATGAAATATTATCTATAGATTATGATAAAGAAAAAGTCTTAGTGTGCTTAGAATCTAAGGTATTTGGAATTGGATTAGAAGCATATACAGTTGGCTCTAATGAATTTACAATTAGTTATGCAAAAGAAAAAGGAATACTACCATTAATGGATGCAGGTCATTATCATCCAACAGAAGTCGTATCAGATAAGATTTCCTCAATGTTATTATTTCATGAAAAAGTAGCCCTACATGTAACAAGACCAATGCGTTGGGATAGTGATCATGTAGTATTGTTTGATGATGAAACTAGAGAGATTTGTAAAGAGATTGTACGTAATGATGCAATGGATAGAGTTATATTAGGTTTAGATTTCTTTGATGCAAGTATTAATCGTGTAGGGGCATGGACGATAGGAATGCGAAACATACACAAAGCATTATTATTTGCATTATTACAACCAAATAATATATTAAAAGAATTACAAGAAACAAAACAATTTACTAAGTTGATGATGATGCAAGAAGAATTAAAAACATATCCATTTACAGATATTTGGAACTACTATTGTGAAGAAGAACAAGTAGGAGCATCAAAAGATTGGTTTGATGAAATTGAAAGATATGAAAAAGAAGTATTATCGAAAAGAGGGTAAATGATGAATATAGTAGAGACTAAATTTGTACAAGGTTTTATTAGATTATGTAATGATGGATTTAATCAAGGTTGGCATGAAAGAAATGGTGGAAACTTAACATATCGTTTAAAAGAAGAAGAGATAGAAGAAGTTACAGCAATTTTACAAACCAATCTAGAGTGGTTACCAATCGGAACAGAAGTGCCAACACTAGCCAATGAATATTTTCTTGTTACTGGATCGGGAAAGTATTTTAGAAATGTAATACTTCAACCAGAGGAAAATATCGCTATAATTAAAATAGATGAAACAGGAACAAAATATCAGATTCAATGGGGACTAACAAATGGTGGGAGACCCACTAGTGAACTTCCATCTCATCTAATGAACCATGCAATAAAAAAAGATGTGAGTGATAATACACATCGTGTGATTTATCATGCACATACAACAAATACGATTGCATTAACATTTGTCTTACCATTAAAAGATGAGATATTCACAAGAGAACTATGGGAAATGGCGACAGAGTGTCCAGTTGTATTTCCTTCAGGTGTAGGTGTAGTACCATGGATGGTGCCAGGAGGTAAAGCAATTGCAGTTGAAACTAGCAAGCTTATGAAAGAATATGATGTAGCTATATGGGCACATCATGGGATATTCTGTTCAGGTGAAGACTTCGATTTAACATTTGGATTAATGCATACAGTAGAAAAGGCAGCTGAAATACTAGTCAAAGTATTATCTATTACTCCAAATAAATTACAGACAATTCAAGCTAATGAATTTAAAGAATTAGCGAAAGATTTTAATGTGGAATTACCAGATAAATTTCTATATTAAAGAATATAAAAAATAGATAGTATTGAAGGAATAATCTTCAGTAATATCTATTTTTATGTTTGAATTAATAATTGAAATGTATTCTTATGAACTTTAATAATATTTTCTTTCTGCATTTTTCCTAATTCTTTTGACATAGCACTACGATCTACAGATAGAAAATCAGCTAACTGTTGTCGATTGAAAGGAATTGTAAAAGTAGAACTACCATGTTTGATAGATGTTTCTGAAAGATAAGAAAGTAACTTATCTCTCGTTGTTCTTTTGGTAATGTGTTCCATTTTACGAGTGAGTAATAAATTTTTAGTGGCTAATGTAGATAATAAGTTTTCTAATAAACGATAATGGAAAGTACATTGTTTTTTACATGTTTTAAATATATATTCTACATGTAGGTGTAAAACGGTTGTTTTTTCATTAGCGATAATCGCTATTTCTAATGGTTCATTAAAAGAACATGCATAAGCCTCCGCAAATATTTCACCTTTACTAATTTCTGTAATAATGGTTCGATTCCCCCAAAAATCATCTTTTACAATATGTAAACTACCAGAGAGAACAATTCCTATCGTTGTTATTATTTGGCCATGGCGTGCTATCATTTCCTGTTTTCCGTAAGTTTTCTCATACGATTCTAGACATTGAAAAATAGATTCTAATTCATGATCTTGCATTCCTTGGAATAATGGACATGATTTTGATAATTCAAAAAGATTCATATATTCTCCTTTTTGTGTCATTTGACACATATTTGTTGCTTATATCCTATTATACTATGCATGTATTGTCAATGTGATAAACATAAAATAAAGGAGAAAATAGTATGGAAAATAAGATGTATTGCTTTCAATGCCAAGAGACAGCAGGCTGTCATGCTTGTACACAAGTAGGGGTTTGTGGAAAACAATCAGAAACAGCGATATTACAAGATGGTTTACTATATGTTACAAAAGGATTATGCGAGGTTGTTACAAATCTACGTAATAGAGGGAAAAAAATTGATTCTGCAATTAATCATCGTATAAATGAGAATCTATTCATTACTATCACAAACGCTAATTTTGATAATCAAAAAATATTGACAGATATCTATCAAACATTATCTATTAAAAAGAAGTTGTTAGAAATTATGGATACTTCTAATTTAAGTAGTCATGCTTTATGGTTTAGTGAAGATGAAGAAGAAATTCATAAAGTAAGTGCAGAAGTTGGTGTATTATCAACAAAAGATGAAGATGTACGTAGTCTTAGAGAATTAATTATTTATGGACTAAAAGGGATAGCGGCTTATAATAAACATGCAAATGCATTATCTTTTAACAATGAAGATGTAGATGTCTTTTTACAAGCAACACTAGCTAAAATGTTGGATGATTCTATATCGATTTCAGATTTGATTTCTTTGACATTAGAGACAGGAAATTATGGAGTCCAAGTAATGGCATTATTAGATCAAGCTAATACAGAATCATATGGGAATCCAGAAATAACAAATGTCTCAATAGGGGTACGTAATAACCCAAGTATATTAATATCCGGACATGACTTGAAAGATTTAGAAATGTTGTTGGAACAAACAGAAGGAACAGGTGTTGATGTTTATACTCATTCAGAAATGTTACCAGCTCATTATTATCCTAAATTTAAGAAGTACTCGCATTTCGTAGGAAATTATGGAAATGCTTGGTGGAAACAAAAAGAAGAGTTTGAAGCATTTAATGGACCCATTCTATTTACTACCAATTGTTTAGTGCCACCAAAAGATAGTTATAAAGAAAGAGTTTATACAACTGGTGCAGTTGGCTTTGAAGGCTGCATGCATATTGAAGGAAAACTGGGAGAGAAAAAAGATTTTTCTAAGATTATTGAACATGCAAAAAGATTACCTGCACCGACAGAAATTGAAACAGGAGAAATTATTGGTGGTTTCGCTCATAATCAAGTATTATCTTTAGCTGATAAAATTGTTGAAGCAGTAAAATCAGGGGCGATTAAGAAGTTTGTTGTTATGGCTGGATGTGATGGAAGAAGTACAAAACGTAATTATTACACAGACTTCGCCAATGCTTTACCCAAAGATGCTATTATATTAACTGCAGGTTGTGCAAAATATAAATACAATAAGTTGAATTTAGGGGATATTCAGGGGATTCCACGTGTATTAGATGCAGGACAATGTAATGATTCATACTCATTAGCGATAATTGCTTTAAAATTAAAAGAAGTATTCGGTTTAGAAGATATTAATGATTTACCTATTGTATATAATATTGCTTGGTATGAACAAAAAGCAGTTATTGTATTATTAGCTTTATTATCATTAGGTGTAAAAGATATTCATTTAGGGCCAACTTTACCAGCCTTTTTATCACCAAATGTGGTGAATGTGTTAGTTGAAAACTTTGGTATAGCTGGTATTCAAAGTGTACAAGAAGATATGAAATTATTCTTTGCAGAAGCATAAAAAGCGTAGGGAACTACGCTTTTTTACTATTCTTGAGCATTTGAATTATCTAAATAGTTTTCATCGTACTCAATAATCTTATTTTTAAATCCTGTATCTTTATGTTCTTTTTTTTCGTCTTTTTTAGTATCGTTACCTGATTTATGACACATCTTAATCATCCTTTCTATAATTAGTATGTGTCTTATTTTAAAATTTATAAAAATGGATAACCTAAAGATAGGTGAGATGATGTTTTATATATTAGAAGGATTAGGTTATTTTTTATTTTTATGGTTAGACAGTAAATATTTATTTAGTATATCATCAGTAATTAAATATGCTTGTGTTATTGGTTGTTTATTATTTTTGTTATATCGCTTTATAGAAAAAAGAGAGTTTAGAGTGCAAATATCAATGCTAGCATTAGCAGTTATTGCTGATTATTTCTTATTATTTACTAATCAACATAAAATAGGTGTGTTTATATTTTGTTTATTACAATGTTGTTATACGAAAATCTTGTATAATCAAATAGATTATATTTCTTTGTTATTTCCTTATATTTTCATAAGTTTCTTTGTGGATGTCATGTTTTTAAGTGGAATTTATGCAGTTCATAGTGTTATTAATTTAGTAACAGCGTGGGTAATGCATGTTAAAACTAAAGATAGAAAAAATATGTATCTATTTATAGCTATCTTATTACTATTGTTATGTGATATCCATGTTGTTTTGCAACATATGCAATGGTTTCCAGAATATCAACAAGTCATTGGATTTATGATATGGTTATTCTATTTACCCTCTTTATGGTGTTTGCTTAGAAGTTATACGCTTAGTTCAAAAGTTATGGTATAATCAAATCATTAAAAAAGGGGGAATGTTTAATGGGAAAAACAGTAGCTTTAGTTGTTGATGTACAAGAAGGAATTGTTAGTGATAGTTTATATAATAAAGATGTGTTCTTAAACACTTTAAAAGAGAGTATAGATTATCTTCGTAGTAGGGAGATAGAAATTATTTATATTCGTCATCAAGATGAAATAGGGGATGCATTAGAATATGGGAAACCTGGTTGGGAGATTTATCATGAAGTTAAACCATTATCTAATGAGAAAATATTTGATAAAGAAAGAAATAGTGCTTTTCGAAATACAGGACTTAAAGAATATTTAAATACCAAAGAAGCAGATACCATTATTCTAATGGGATTACAAACAGATTATTGTATGGATGCAACATGCAAAGTTGCTTTTGAATATGGATATACTGTATATGTAGTAGAAAATACAAATACAACAGAAGACAATATATATATGAATGGTAAAACAACGGTTGAATTTTATAACCAACATATGTGGCCAAAACGTTATGCAACAATTATCAGTTTAGAAAAAATGAAAGAATTGTATTAAATATAACCCTCCATCATATACTTTGTGTGGAGGTTTATATAATGAATATAATAACAAAAAAGGAATTTGGGTATCATGGCGAAATCATAAAAAAAACATATTTTGAAGGTTGGTATTATAAGATTACAAGTGAGGAATTTTCATTAGCGATAATTATTGGAGTTAATAAAAATACAGAGGATGATCATGGTTTTATTCAGACGTTAGATACGATAAGTGGTAAAGAACAATATGTTCGTTTTTCGATGCGAGAAGTACATATTACTAATGAACCATTTTGTATACGAGTAGGGAATAACTACTTTTCACAAGATACAATAAAATTGAATATACAAAAGGATATTAATGTACGTGTTAACGTTAAACTTGGGAATCAACATATGTTAGATAGTAGTTTATATGCCCCCACTATAATGGGACCTTTCTCTTATATTCCACGAATGGAATGCATTCATACTGTATATAGTTTGTATCATCAAGTTATTGGGAATATAACAATAAATGATAAAAAAATTTCTACATTACATTCTATAGGATATATGGAAAAAGATAGAGGAACTTCTTTTCCAAAACAATATTTCTGGTTACAATCTAATCATGTGAATGTGCCAAAAAAAGCTTCAATATTTTTAAGTATTGCCTCTATACCCTTAAAGATAACAAAATTCACGGGTATTATTATGGTGTTAATGTTAGGCGAAAAACAATTACGATTTGGTAGTTATTATGGCGCTAAAGTAAAGGTATTAAAACAAATAGATAATAAGGGTTATAAAATAATTATTACGCAGGGAGAGTATAAAGTATGTTTGAAGGTATATCTTGGAAGGACACATGCATTAGCAGCTCCAACAGTTGGTGAAATGACACATACAGTTCATGAAACATTAGAGGCTAAAGCAGTAGTGCATGTTTATAAAAAAGAACGTGTAATTGAAAATTTAGTATTTAGTCATGCTGGTTGTGAAGTTCGAGGATATTAGGCCATCTTAAAATAAGATGGTTTTTTTATCTTTTAATGCGTTATACTAACAAATAATGACAATAATATAGTATAATGAAGCAATAAAAAGTGAGGATTAAAGAAGTAATGAAGATAAGTGATATATTAATAGATTGGTACAAAAAGAATAAACGTGATTTACCATGGCGTCAAAATAAAAATGCTTACTATATTTGGATTAGCGAAATTATGTTACAACAAACTAGAGTAGAAGCAGTAAAACCCTATTTTTCAAGGTTTATAACGGCTCTACCAACGGTTCATGATTTAGCTACAGTTGAAGATGATGCATTGATGAAATTATGGGAAGGATTAGGGTATTATAGTCGTGTTCGTAATATGAAAAAGGCAGCTATTTTATGTGTTGAAAAATATGAAGGCATGTTGCCAAGTACTTATGAACAATTACTAGAGTTACCAGGAATTGGACCGTATACCGCAGGGGCTATAGCTTCAATTGCCTTTGGACAACAGGTATGTGCAATAGATGGCAATCTTTTACGCGTATATGCTCGACTATTCGCTATTGAAAAAGATATTTTACAAGCGAAGACAAAACGTGAAATTCAACAAATAATGGAACAAGATTTAGCAGAAGATATGGGGGATATGAATCAGGCATTAATGGATTTTGGATCTAGTATCTGTATTGGAAATGGAAATCCACGATGTAACATTTGTCCATTAGTAGAAAACTGTAAAGCCTATCAAGAGGGCTTGGTTCACAAATTACCAATACGTAAAAAGTTAAAGAAGAGAAAAAAAGAGAAATATACGGTGGTTATTTATACATACCAAGATGAAGTATTAATTCATAAGCGTAGTGATCAAGGGTTATTAGCAGGATTATATGAGTTTGTCACATTAGATGATCATCATCCTAAAAAAGAATTTCCCAAGGCTATTTATTTAGGAAAATATAAACATATATTTTCTCATATTGAATGGGATATGAAAGGTTTTTTAGTTCCAACTACAGACAAAATTATAAAAAAAGATTATATTTGGGTTAAAATTGAGGATTTAGAGAAACACTATAGTATACCAGGTGCTTTTAAGCTATACAAAGAAAAAGCACTCTCTTAGGAGGCTATAATGAAGAAGACTATTCAACATACATTTTCTGCAATTTTGGAATATACATCACAAGAAGGACGGATATTTAGATATTCGTTAAGTTATTGTTTCTTGTTGGCGTTATTTCCTAGTTTAATTATTGTAGTTATTATGTTTCAAAATGGATTTATTGAAATGGATACTATTCTTCATTTGATTTATCAGTTTGTCCCCCAAACCTTTATTGAACCCTTTGTTGATTATATAACAGAAAAGGTTTATACAACGGGAATATCAACTGTTATTACACTTGGAGTATCTTGTTATATGGCCAGTAATAGTTTTTATTCTTTTATGTTAATTAGTGCTAATGAAGAAGAATTTAAGACATATGGAATACTTATTCGTATTAAATCTTTAGTTGTATTTGCATTCTTTATTGTAGTTATTATTTTTATTGGATTTATTGTTCAACAAGGATTTATAGACAATTCAATTATTGGTTTTATTAGTATATTTATGGTTTTATATTTCTTCTACCGAACATTATCTTTTGTTAAAAGATGCATTTGGTATGGTCTACCAGGGGCAATATTCGCCACTTTAACAATTGTAATCGTAGGAACTATCTTTTATGAGCTAATCAAAGTATTTACTTCATATCAAAGCATTTATGGTCCCTTGGCTAGTTTTGCGATAGCTTTGTTAGCCATTTATGTAATCGCTAGTATTACCTATTTTGGTTATTGTCTAAATAATGCTTTTGATAGTGAATGTAAAATAACCGGATTTAAAAATATGTGGTTCTTTAATAAAGGAAATACACTCATGAATAAAATAGAAAAGAAGTTTGATTTTATTAGTAAAACATAGAAAAACACCGATAACAAAATACTGTTATTGGTGTTTATTTATTGTTTCATAAATAGTATCGATATCAAAGTTTTCACTATTATTAGTGAAAGAAATATGAATAGTATCATCTTGATTGAATCGTGGAATGATATGTACATGGAAATGCATGACTGTTTGCCCAGCAATTGGGCCAGCATTAGAGAGAATATTGCAACCTTTAGCATCTAAGTTATTAACGATTTGATTTGCTAACTTTTGTGTAATACGCATTATATGTTGTAAAGTATTAACATCAACTTCAAGAAAATTAGCATAATGTTTTTTAGGTATTACTAAGGTATGTCCTTTAGTTGTTTGACTAATATCTAAAAAAGCTAAGCAAATATCATCTTCATATATGATTTTTCCGGGAATTTCTTTATTTATAATCTTACAAAAAATACAATCTGACATATAGAACCCTCCTCTTTATGAAGTCATCATATCATAATAAAAGGATAAGGGTAACCCTTATCCTAAATAATCTTCATTAATTTCATCTATTTCTTCTTTTGTTTTGTTTTCGAAAACTTCAAATTTATATTTCTTTAAATAGTGAACTTCATAGTCAGTACCCATAGATGATAAGCCAAGTAAATGCGTTCTAATATCATCTTTTAGTTCTGCTGTATCAGTATTATATACGTAAACAACAGCATATTTATCATCGGATGTTTTAATTGCTTTTGAATACATTCCATCAGCAGTAAATTTATCTAATAGTTCAATAATATTAGCATCTACTGTTGTGTTTTCCTTAGTAACAATACCAACATCACTTCCTGTTTTGTCTTCATCATCTAAGAAATCATTAAATGCTTCTACACTTGTTGATTTATCGATAATATCCATTGCTACAGATTCTGTATCTACAGTTATTACTTTGATATAACGTACTTTATAATCTTTAACAATATTATCAAAATCTTCATCTAAATATTTTTCTTTTAACAATTGTTGTTTAGCATCTGGTTTAAGAACTTTTTCAGTGTATTCATCACCATTTTCAAATCCTGCTTGTTGTGCATATGCATCAATACCATCTGTCATATATGAAGAATATTTTTCAATTGTTTCGTTTACTTTAGCTTGAATTGTTTCTTCATCAGTTATTTCTTTATCCGCAATATAGTTCATTGCAATATCGAATAATTGTGAAGTACCATATTCTTCCATTAAATATTTATATACATCATCTTTAGTAATAGAAATATCTTCACCTTCAACAACAACTTTATCACCATCAACAACTGTTGAGTCATATCCAGAAGCTCCAGAACTACATCCTACTAATAAAGTACATATTCCTAAGATAGGTAATAGTTTTTTCATTATTCAGTACCTCCTCTTGCTTCTTCACGTTTTTGTAATGCTTTTTCAACAACGCCTTCAACAATTTCTTTTACTTCATCATCTTTATATGTTAGTGTATAAGACTTAAATACAGTGTAAACTAGATAACTATCATAAGATATTAATGGAGTATCAATACCTAAATTTTTGATCTTATCTTTAATAACATCTTTATCTGTGCTATCACATTTTAAGATATAATATCCACCTGTTCCTTTAATAGCTTCACTAACTTGTCCTTCTGTTAAAGAAAGGGCAGCAGTAGAAACATCAGCACCATAATCAGAAGATAATGAAGATGTTGTATCAACAACTCCTAATTTACCATTATTTTCTTTTGAATTTTCATGATCTGAATATTCAGCAGCGATCTCACCGAAGTCTTTACTAGTTTGAACTAATGCTTTTACTTCTTCTAATTTCGCTGTTTCTTCTTCTGTTGGATTTTCAACATCAGTCATTGTTACTTTTATCATACTTAATGTACGAGGTGTCCCATATGTATAATAGTCTTCAAATATTTCATCATAATGAGCATTAACATATGTTTCTAAGAATTTAGCACTTTGTAAAGATTTAATAATAGAAGCACGATAGTCATCCATATCTTTAAATCCAGAACTAGCTAAATCTGTTTCTAATTGTGTAGTAGCATTTTCACCATATTGATTTTTATATACATTTTCTGTACTTTCAACAATCATGTCGGCATCGGTTTCCATAGCATCATCTACTGGACATTTCTTATCGATTAGCTCCTCTAATACAGCATTAAAGTAGGCATTTTCTCCAGCACTTGATTTTATTAGTTCACCAAAAATGTCATCTGCATAAATATTTTTATCTGTCAAAGATGCGACTATGTCTTTACCATCTTTTTGCTTTATGTCAGAAGAACCGCTACTACAACCTGTTAATAAAATACTACTAACCATCATAGCGGCTGCATATTTTTTAAGATTCATAATTTTCCTCCTTGTTAAATAACGTTACAATTATACTATCTTTTAGTGATAATTTCAATAAAATAGGCAAAAACACAACAACTGTTAAAAAATCGACATAATTTATAGTAAGTAAGGAGGTAGGGTAAGAAAGACTTTATGGATAAGAAACATCCATTATATCTTACTGTATTTTTATATCTTACTAAAATTAGTTTATTATTGTGGGAAACAACTTATGTATAAGGAGGGTAACGTCATGGAAGATATCGCTTTAGTATTAGTATTATTCATCTTATTAGTAATCGTATGTTATAACGCATACTGTTAATTATAAGTAGGTAACCAAGAATAGTGGAAACACTATGATTGGTTTACTCTGCGTTTATTATTCAGTAAAGAAGACTGTGTGAGCATTCTTCTTTTTTTGTGTAAATGGATTATGTTTAAGAATGATTGGTATGGGCTACACTAACTATATATTGGATTTTATAGGAGTGTATATGAAAATTTCTGTTCATCGATTAGAAGGATTTAGTGATGCTTTAATCGCAATTATTATTACATTAATGGTTTTAGAATTAAAATTACCTTCAACATTTACATATTTAGAAGTTATAGAATTAGTAAAATCTATTGGGATATTTTTTATTAGTTTTATTATTGTAGGATATCAATGGGATCGTCATCAAAGAATGTTTGATGGATTAACAAATGTATCTAATCAAGTGGTTTGGCGAAATTTACTTTTCTTGTTTTTCTTATCTTTAATTCCATTGTTTACGAAATGGATGATTCAACATCCAAGTGCAATATTACCAGCATTAGGGTATGATATTGTTTATTTATTAATTGAATGTAGTGTAAGAGCGTTATTTGTTAGTATCATTAATGAAAGTAAAGATACTAACAAGATGAATGAATTTAAAAGATTAAAAGAAGAAAGAAGTAATCGCGGTGAGTTATCAAACCGAAGATTTGTTCTCTTTTTTATAATGTTAGTTTTGGTTATTCTTTTTTCAATTTATATTCCAACAATATCTATAATATTATTTCTGATATTACCTGTAGCGACTTCATTAGCTAATATATTTCAAAGAGAAAGACGAGGACATAATAAAAAAAGATAGCATTCGCTATCTTAGATATAAAAGACAATCGCAATAAAATGAAGAATAGAGGCTAAACTAATAAAGATATGCCAAATAACATGATTATAAGGTAAATCTTTTTTTGCGTAGAAATAGGCTCCGATAGAATATAAAACACCACCTAAAACGATTAACCAAAGAAAAATAGTTTGCGCATTTTGTAATAAAGAAGGAATAAAGAGAATGGCAGTCCATCCCATTACTAAATATATTGTTAATGATAACTTAGGTAAACTTTTAATAGAAATAGATTTATATAAAATACCTACTAATACCATTGTCCATTGAATAACTAAGATTACAATTCCCTGCCAACCTTTGATTAAACATAAGGCCACAGGTGTATAACTACCTGCAATCGCAAAGTAAATAAAGATATGATCTAAAATACGAAAGACTTGTTTATGAGGGCTATCATGTTTCATCGCATGATAAAGAGTAGATACTAGAAACATTAAAAAGATACAAATAGTAAATACACTAACACCAAATGCCTCTGTGGAACCACCTTGAATATATGCATATACGGAACATGCAGGAATTAGAAATAACATAATTAATGCCATCACACCGTGTGTAACACAATTAAATACTTCTTCTTTAAAGTAGGGTGGAAATATTCTTTTTAGTTGTTTTTCCATGTTTTTATTCATTGTTTTACCTCACTTATAATAAAATAGTATATACAAATGTTGAACTAATGTAAAATAAGTTGATAAAAAAATATCGCATTATACGATATTTATTTATCTTTATGTAGTTGTTTTTGAATATAATACAAATTCCGATGTTCTTTATAAATTTGATAAACAATCTTAATGATTACTAGTATTGGCATAGCGATTATCATTCCCCAAATACCAAATAAAGTGGAACCAGATAGAATACCAAAAAGAACACTCATAACGCTTAAATCGATTTGTGCAGAATATATTCTTGGAGTAATAATATAAGACATGACAATAGATTGTACAAAGATTAATACACATAGAATAACAATGGTCGTGGCTCCCATACTTAAGGCTGTGATAATTCCTAAACCATTAACCGCAACTGGACCAATATATGGGAATACAGAACTAACACCAGATAATAAGCCTAATAAAATCCAGTTTGGATGCCCAATAATTAAGAACATTGCACATGCCATTACCCCTTGAATAATCGCTCCAATCATAAAAGCTTTAATATACAATACTAAAGAATAATCAATTTGTACTAAGTAGCTAGGTAAATGCGTGTTGATTTTATAAGCTACTTTTTTAATGTTATTACGAATGTTTTGATAATTAGCAGACATATAAAGTGCTAAAATCAAATAGATAATGACATTAGAAACAGTTGCAATCGCTTGATTAATAACATCTAATGTTGTATCTAATACTGTGTTATCTTCTAGTATTTGAGAAACAAAAGTACGTATATATTGAACTAATGAAGAAATATCATAATTAAAACTTTCATCAACAAACTCTTGAATTTCATGTAATCCACTTTCAAAAGCAGGTAATAATTCAGATATACTTGTATAAACCATTGGAATTATTAACCCAATTAACAATAAAATCAAGGCAATTCCACTGATATAAATAATAGCAATCGCAAGGGTTCGATTATTTAAATGACGCTCAATGAAATTTATAAATGGATTTAATGAAAAAGCAATGATAAATCCGAATAAAAAAGGCCGACCTAAAACCCACAAAGTAGAAAGGACACTTTGCCAAATTGGGCTGTTTGCCATTATTAATACCCCTATTAATAATATTCCTAATATGTTGATAATTGTTTGTGTAATTGTTTTTGAAGAAATAATTCCAACAATACTTTTTAAAAATTTCATTTGTACACCTCTTTATATTATAAATATACCACAATTTGTCTATAATTAAAAATAAATCGAAAATAAATAATTATCAAATGATTTGTCTTTTATATAGGTATTTAGTAAAATAGGAAAGAAAGAAAGGGGCCAATGATATGTCAACTTTGGAAATAAAAAATTTACACGTTAGTATAGGTGAAAAAGAGATCTTAAAAGGAGTCTCATTATCCTGTAAAACAGGGGAATCACACGCAATTATGGGGCCTAATGGAAATGGTAAATCAACATTACTATCGGCCATTATGGGAAATCCTAAATATATAGTTACTGAAGGGGAAATTTTGTTAGATGGAAAAGATGTTTTAGCTATGTCTGTTGATACACGTAGTAAAGCAGGGATATTCTTAGGAATGCAATATCCACAAGAAATTCCAGGAGTAACAACATCTGACTTTTTAAAAGCAGCGATGAATGCTAGAACTGAGAAGCCAATCTCTTTATTTAAATTCATTCGTGCTTTAGAAAGTAATATTGAAGAATTAAATATGAATGAAGATTTGGCACATCGATATTTGAATGAAGGTTTCTCTGGTGGAGAAAAAAAGCGTAATGAAATATTACAAATGAAATTATTATCACCAAAATTTGCATTATTAGATGAAATAGACTCGGGATTAGATATTGATGCTTTGCGTGATGTTGCAAAAGCAATTAATGATATGCGAGATACAAAAGATGATTTTGGTTGCATTATGGTATCACATTATGAACGTATGTTTGAATTAGTTCCACCAACACATGTACATGTGTTAGTAGATGGCCAAATTATTCTTAGTGGTGGAAAAGAAATTGTTCAAAAAATTGATCAAGAAGGTTATGAATGGGTAAGAGAATTAGGATATGAAATTGGAAATCAAGAGGAAAAAAGACAACCAATTATATTAGAAAATTGTGGTAACAAAGAAAGTACGAAGAATACATAATGAAAAAGTTACTCGATATTAAAAATTATATTCTTATTCATAACGGAGAAATAATTACAAAAGAAATTAGTGAAGATATTGTGGCTGAAAATAGTACTATTACGGTTAATCAAGCTACTAATTTACAAATTGTATATACTGGTGATATGGATATTAAAAATCAAATTACAATCCAAGTGATATCACCAACATTAGATTTAATAGAAACATTAGCTTTTAGTGATGAAGCTTCATTACATAGAAAATTAATGGTTCCTAAAAATGGACAAGTTACTCGATATGTAAATCATCTTAGTGATAGTCAAAATAATATTTCTATTCATGATTTTGTTGAAGTTGAAGAAAATGGGAATATTACTTGTGCCTATGTAGATTTTTCAGATACGAATATTGTTTCTAATGTTCAATATGATTTGATTGGTAAAAATGCCCAAGCAAAACTACGTTTGGCTGCTTTATCAAAACAAGAAGAAAAGAAACAATTTGAAGTGCATATTTGTCATTTAGCACCACATACTACTGGTAGTATGGATAATTATGGAATTGTTAAAGATAGTGCAACATTACATATTGATGGAATTGGTACGATAAAACAAGGGAATCATCAATCTGATAATCAACAAATTAATAAAATCTTAGTCTTTAATCCTAAATGCGTGGCAATTGCCAATCCTTATTTATATATTGATGAATATGATGTTAATGCAGGTCATGGAGCTAGTGTAGGTAAAGTAGATGAAGAACAATTATACTACCTACAATCAAGAGGATTAAGTCAAGAAGAAGCATTACATTTAATTACTTATGGATATTTTATTCCAGTATTAGAATTTATTAGAAACGAAGAGGTTAAAGAACAATATAATCAATTGTTAAAAGAAAAGGTGGGTATCTAAATGTTAGATGCAAAGTTAATACGAAATGATTTTCCAATGTTACAAAATAAGTTAATGCAAGGTAAGCCATTAGTTTATTTTGATAATGGAGCGACAACTTTAAAGCCCCAGTGTGTTATTAATGCAGTAAGTGATTATCTTTCTACATACTCTGGAAATGCACATCGTGGTGATTATGACTTAACACATGAAGTAGATGTACGATATGAAGAAGTTCGTGATAAGGTCGCAAAGTTAATTAATTGTAAACGTGAAGAGGTAGTGTATACATATGGTACTTCTGATAGTTTGAATTTAGTAGCGTTTGGTTATGGGGCAACCCATTTACATGCCGGAGATGAAGTACTGTTAACTGTTGCAGAACATGCTAGTAATACCTTACCTTGGTTTGAGGTTAGTAAAAGCACTGGATGTAAGGTTAAATATATTGAGTTAGATGAAAAGGGCCGTATTACATTAGATAATGTTAAAAAAGCAATAACGGATAAAACAAAGATTATCTCAATTGCGGATATTACAAATGTTTTGGGTTATAAAGCGCCAATTAAAGAGATTTGTAAGATAGCACATCAAAAAAATATTATTGTTTGTGTGGATGGTGCCCAAAGTGTTCCTCATTACACAGTTGATGTAACAGATTTAGATGTTGATTTCTTAGCTTTTTCAGCCCATAAGATGTGTGGACCAACAGGTGTAGGCGTCTTATATGGAAAGGCACAATTGTTAAAAGAAACATCACCAACTCGCTTTGGGGGTGGAAGCAATGCGCGATATACAAGTGATGGAGAAATCAAGCTAAAAGAAGCACCAACTAAATTTGAAACAGGTACTCCAAATATTGAAGGAATTATTGGGTTTGGGGCAGCTATTGATTATTTGTTAGAAATCGGAATGGACAATATTCATGATTATGAATTATCATTACGTGAATATGCTATTACTAAAATGGAAGAATTAGATAATTTAGATATATATAACGCAGATGCTCTTGGCGCTATAGCCTTTAATGTTAAAGGAGTCTTTAGTCAAGATACTGCTTCACTATTTAATAGCTATGGTATTGCAGTTCGCTCTGGTCAACATTGTGCTAAGATTCTAGATGAGTTTTTAGGAGTTACTAATACAGTTCGTGCATCTTTCTACTTTTATAACACAAAAGAAGAAATTGATGCCTTTATAGAAGTTTGTAAGAAAGGAGATGACTTCTTAGATGCCTTCTTTGGATAATATGTTACTTAGACAAATTATAATGGATCATTATGAGAATCCTCGAAATCATAAGCTGATAGATGATGATACGTATCTATCAGTTAATATGGATTCTGAAACTTGTATTGATAATATTGATATACAAGCTAAAATTCATGATGAAACTATTGAAGATATTCGCTTTGATGGAGAGGCATGTGCAATTTGCACTGCCAGTACTTCAATTATGAGTGAATTATTAATTGGAAAATCAATTGATGATGCAAAAATTATTATTGAAAACTTTAATAATATGATTTATGAAAAAGAATACGATGCAGATATTATTGAAGATGCTATTGCTTTTATGAATACACATAAGCAAGCAAATCGAATTAAATGTGCAACCTTAGGTTGGATGGGAATTCAAAAAATTATTGATGAAGCAGTAGGAGGTAAAAAATGAGTGATATAGAAAAAAATGAATTTGATGATATAAAAAAAGATATCCCTACTGAAGAATATGCGTATGGATTTAACGATGGAGATGTTTCCGTTTTTAAAACTGAAAAAGGAATTAATGAAGAAGTTGTTAAAGAAATATCAAAAGTAAAAAATGAACCAGAATGGATGTTAGAATATCGTTTAAAAGCATTAAGACAATTTGAAAAAATGCCAATGCCTGGATGGGGAGTAGACTTATCAAATATTGATTTTAATGAATATGTTTATTATATAAAACCAAGTGATGATAGAACAGATTCATGGGATGATGTTCCAGATGATATAAAAAACACTTTTGAAAAATTAGGAAT
>JBKEBJ010000244.1:0-1556 GCA_047973105.1 Coprobacillaceae bacterium
GACACTTTACGGGTGCCTGCTTCTTTCATTTGTTGGTTATTGTGTTAGTAGTGGTTACTAACAAAAATATTATAACACAATAAAATAATTATCAACAAGGAGAGAGAATGGAGAAAGAAAATTTACATATTGGATATGTGCGTGTTAGTACTGATGAGCAAGCACAACATGGATATTCAATTGATTTCCAAAAAGAGAGATTAAAAGAAAAGTTTGAAAGTATGAACATTAGTGATTACTTAATATTGGTAGATGATGGTGTAAGTGGTAAATCATTAAAACGCCCTAAGATGTCTAAAGCGGTTGGTTGGATAAAAAATCAAGAAGTTGAAACGTTTATTGTATATAAGTTAGATAGACTTAGTCGAAATTTATCAGACCTAATTAACTTTATGGAGGAATGTAATAAGTATGAGGTAAACTTTGTTAGTATTGCTGAGGAATTAGATATGAGTAATGCTTTTGGAAGAATGTTTGTTTATATTATTGGTATATTTGCTCAATTTGAGAGAGAGCAAATTAGTGAACGGACAATATCAGGAATGATGGAAAAAGCAAATCAAGGTAAATACCCATATAGTCATTGTCCATTTGGATATGATAAGCTTGAGGATCAAACACTTGTTATTAATGAGGAAGAAAAGCAAGTGATGTTAGATATATTTGATTTATATGTTAATCAGTACAAAAGTGTAGATTTTGTACGAGATTATGCCAAAGAGCGAGGAATTGAGTTTAGACATCCATTGGAACGTTTGTCTAATACACTATATAGAGGATATGTTAATGTTCCTAAAGATTCAGATAATAGATTTGATGTTTGTGAACCAATTTTTTCAGAAGAAGATATGAAAGCTATTGAAACTAGAAAACATCATAATCAAATGCATTATGGGTACAAGCATAAATATAAGTTCAGAAACAAAGTTATAATTAATGGTGTAAATGCTAAACATACAAAGAAGATTAAAAATGGAAAAGAATATAATTATTACTATGTAAAAGGTAGTCCATATGTAAATGAAACAAAATTAGTAGAATTTATTAATAATCAACTTAAAATTCAAGAAGAAAAACGAAAAGAAAAAATTACTGAACAAGTATCAGATTTAGCATATGAATTGGCAATAGGAAGTATTACAAAAATAGAGTTTGATAAAAAATATTCAAATATATATGCATGTAATAACGCAATAGATTATCAAAATTGGAAAATTCATGTTAAAGCATACTTTAAGGAAGAGAAAAAGATTATAGAATATAGTTTATAGTTAATATAATAGTACTAAATGATATGTTATAATATTAAATCTTAGGAGTGAGATGAAATTACAAGATAATAAAATTATTTGGAATATTGGTGATACGAGTTTCAGAAGAAAAAATATTATTGAAGAAACTTATGAGTTATTAAATGAATTATACAAGTTCAACCAACGTGACAATTGTGAGTGGGATCGAGATACACAACTTGATTATTATATTGCGGTTAAAGACATAATTACTAAAGAAACACCGAAAAAAAGGAAAAGTAAAAAAGAAGATAGTAATTATAT
>JBKEBJ010000014.1:0-5418 GCA_047973105.1 Coprobacillaceae bacterium
TCAAAGTAAATACTTGAAAACGCTATATAACTAGCAGTTTTATTGTCAAACTGTAATTTTAAATGACCAGTATCCCTATCCACAGAAGCAAATCCTGCAGATGCACTAATAAAATTCACTTCTTTTGGATAATAGTAATCTACTTCAACACTTTTAGCGTAAAGTGGAATCATATTAAATTCTCCTGTTCGATATGGTGATAATGACATATGTTGTAATTTTGTATCAGAATTCGCTAATCCTGTTATTGTTGAAGAACTTATTAATCCATTGTCTGTGATTGAAAATCCAGCAGTTCCTGTCGCATCAACATTTACAGCTACCTCACCGATAACAGCACTATTTTCACTAGCAGTAACCTTAATTGCATCAACTATTGTTTTAGGTCCATAGTATAATGCTACATCTGGCGTTACTGTTACTCTATAATCAATTTTTTTCGTGTTTGTATCGTTAATATCATATTTCAATGTCCCATTATAACTTTCATAATATGAATTTTTCTCTGGGTTTGTAGAACTTTTAATTAAACTATCATTTACACCTGTCATTGTTTTTTCTGGACTCTCTGTGCCAGAAGCAGTTTCACCCTGTACCTCATATGATGTATATTTCATCCCTTCTGGAATCGTTAATGATATCGCCCTATCTACACCATCATAATCTGTAAATTCTGTTGATATTTCTACTGTATATGATACTGCAGTCTTCCAACCAACTGTTGGATTATAATTCAAAATTGCGACTTTAACTCCGCCATTTTCATTTACCCACCATGTACCTTCAACAGTAGTTTCAAAATAACCACCACTTCTTTGTAGAGGCAATAATGCTCCTACAGTATCTTCTTCAGCTACAGTTTCCTCCTCTGTAACATCCATACTTTCTGTAGTATCGCCCTCTTCTGTTTCAGATTCTATCTCTGATTCTGTTTCAGAAGATTCTTCTTCAGAAATCGGATTTTCTGTCTCTTCATTCCCTTCCGCTTCTACTGCATACATATAACCTGTAAATGATGTTATACATAACAATGTAGAAAGAAATATTTTTGCCATCTTTCTCATTTTCATCTCATCTTCCTCCCATATTTAATTTTGTAAAAAACATATATATATTCAACTTGTAAAAAACATATATATTCGACTAAATTATAACAAACCTTTCCTTTTAAAAACAATCAATATCCAGAGAAAATAATGTATATTATTTCTATTATGAACTTTATGAATTTTTTGTGGTACTGACTACGTTTTTTAACATAATTAAAAAGCAATATTTAAATTGTATTATCACAATTCATATTGCTTATTTCGTATATAGTACTTGTTTTATTTGTTTAATTTTTCTTTGTAGAAGTAAATAAATAATAGTAAATAACAATATTGGAAGAAACATTAACAATAATATGAATATTCCAAAATCAACCCATATTTCCTGGCGTGATTCATCCACCAACACATAATTATATAATGAATTTTGCGTAGTCAAAACTTCTACACCTGAAATACAGTTAACTGTTATTTCTGTTCCTTTTTTAGTTGCAAAAGTAACATGTGTTTTATTCTGAGTATCTATTTTTACAGAATCAATTTCTACTTTTTCTCCTGTTTGTAAATCCCAAGCATGTGCATTTGCTTTATCAACTAAATCTTGATTAGAAAAACTCATAATATCTTCTGTCTTATCTATCTTAATATCGGTAGCATCTATTCCCTCTTGATTATCATAATTAATAACACTATTAGGAAAAGTGACTATAACTTTAACTACTTTACTATATTTTTTTCCATTATCATCATATGCATCAATTTGAACATCATAGGTACCCGCTTTTGATACATTTGATAATTCTTCTTCACTAATTGTTTCTTCACCAGAAACAAATCTAATAGAACAAAATGTAGTTAATAGGATACAGAGATAAAGAATAGCTTTCTTACTCTTCATTATTACTCTCCTGTTTCATAGGTATCCTTAATTCTAAGATTACACTCTCTTCAGATGTTGTATAGTAATATTCACCATCTAATACACTTGTCAAATCTTTAATCAAGAATAATCCATTACCACTACTATAAACATGTTCTTTACTTTTTTCTTCTACAACTACATTAAATAATTGTTCACTTCTTTTCATACGATCAATATTTTCTAAACCACTATTATTCTTACTACTAATAATGATATGTGACACACTCTTATATAATTTTAATTCTAACTCACTATTATCTTTACTATATTGAACCATATTAGAAATAATATTATGAATCAATAAACGCATTGCTATTTTATTTTCATATATTACTATTTCTTCTTCCGTATCCAATACAAAAGATAAATTCTTATTCCATAAAGATGTCTTGAACATCTTTATTGTTTCCTGTACTAAAGTAACAAGGTTAAATGTTTCCTTCTCTAGTTTTAACTGATATACGTCTTCACCCATAACTTTTAGTATTTCATTTATATTTTTTAATAATCTATCCATTCGATTAATATTATACACACTAATATCAATCGTTTCTTTTTGTGGATTCTGTAATTTTTCAATCATATACTCATTTTCCAATAACGTTTGATGCGTCGGTGATTTTAAATCATGAACTAACGCTCTAGAAAATTGAATAGTATTATGTAAACGTTCTTTTTCTCTTTGTAAAGATAACTCTAAATCAGTATTCTTTCTTGATACTGCATGTATTGTTGTATTTAACTTATTAGAAAATGCACTTACTTTTTTATCTAATTCGTCTTTACCTTCTTCTATTCCTTCAAATTCATAGTTTTCTAATTTTTCAATAGAATCTTTGACACGATATAATGGTCCTAATAAATAATACTGTAGTGCAATAATTAGTAGTAATAACACTAAAAAGGCAATAAATATTAGTATGTTTTGTTGTCTTAAAAATTGACTAAAATAATTTGTAGCAGGCATATGATAAATAGCGTACCAAACAAATAATTCTGTATTTTCTAATTCCACTAAACCTGTACTTTCTACAGTAATAGCGTTTGTATTTAATACTTCTTGAAAACTCTGGTCTGTTGATAAGGCAACAGAAGAATATACTAAGCCTTTTTCATCCCTAGCCATTACCTCTATTGGGTAAGTATCAACTAATGTTTGTAACTCATCAGAAATAGTATCATCTGAACGTAAAGCAATAGCCAATTTTTCTTCTATTTCTTCCACATATTTTTGTTCTGTTTGGTTATAATTCTCTCCGATATTGAAAAAATCAAATCCTAGAATTGCGAATGCGAATACTACAGAATATACTAAAACATAACTAATAGTAATTAATATAATTACTTTTTTTCTATTCATTTTTACTCACTCCATTTATAACCAAATCCTCGAATGGTCATAATCGCAAATGTTTTTAATTTATCACGTAATTTTTTTATATGTGTATCCACAATCCGTACTTCTACATCTTCAATATTTTTAGCCCATAACTTTTCAATAATGCTTTCTCGACTTAGAGCAACACCTTTATTTTCTAGAAGTAGTTTTAATATTTCATATTCTTTTCTAGTTAGCTCTACTTCTTCATTATTCTTTAGAACGATATGTGAGTGGGTATCCAAAACAATGTTTTCCTCTGTTGAAATTAATTTGACTTTAGTTTCTACTTCAGAAGTAATAACAGTTGTTAATAGTTGTTCAATATGCTTACATAGAATAGTTAAACTTTTATCCTTACTTAGATATTTATCAACATAAATATCTAAAGCTTCTGACTCCACTTCTTCTGTTGGGAATCCAGTTAACATCATACATTTGATTTCTGGTTTTAAACGTTTTACGGTAGATAAAAGACGTATTCCAGTCATTTGATCCATCATATAATCAGAAATCACTAAATCAAAATTATCTATCATTAATTCTTCAATACCAGTAATTGGATCATCAACATACTTTATGTAGTATCCTTTGTCCTCTAAAATGCTTTTTAATCCATTTGCATACTCCACACTATCATCTACAAATAATATTCTATACATTCTCTTCTTCCCTTCAATTTATATTTACACACATAAATATAATCACACAACATCCCATTAGTAATATATCATATCAGAAAATATTACACAAGTTGACTATATTTTCATTTTCGCTACTAATAGTGCTATGTTTCCATGATTTAGATATACAATAAGTATCATTTCACATGATAATATTAATATTGTGAAGAAGTAATTATCTAGATTATAAATGCATATTATCACCAAAAAAGTGCTACTCTTGATAAGAGTAACACTTTATATTTTTAATCTAAATCTTCACCATTTGTAGCAATTACTTTTTTATACCAATCAAAGGATTTTTTCTTACTACGCTTCAATGTTCCATTTCCTTGATCATCTTTATCAACATATATAAAACCATAGCGTTTAGACATTTCTCCTGTTGATGCCGCTACTAAATCAATACACCCCCAAGTTGTATAACCTAGTAATTCTACTCCATCTTCAATAGCGTCTCCCATTGCTTTAATATGTTCTCTTAAGTAATCAATACGATACTCATCATTAATGCTTCCATCAGCTTCAACAGTATCATGAGCACCTAATCCATTTTCAACAATAAATAAAGGTTTTTGGTAACGATCATATAATGAATTCATTGTAATACGTAATCCTAATGGATCAATTTGCCAGCCCCAATCACTTGCTTTAAGGTAAGGATTTTTAACTGACTTAACTATATTCCCATCCGCTGTAGCCACATCTGGTGAGGCACTTGCATAACGTGATGCATAATAACTAAAAGATACAAAATCCACTGGATAATCTTTTAGTATTTGTAAGTCATTGTCTTGAATATCTAAGGTGATATTGTTTTCTTTAAATACACGTTTGGCATAAGACGGATAGTATCCTCGTACTTGAACATCAATAAATAATAAGTTTTCACGATCTTTATTCATCGCTAACCAAACATCATCAGGATTACAGCTATATGGATAGAATTGTCCTCCTGCTAACATACAGCCTACCATATTATTAGGATTTACTTCATGTGCTATCTTTGTTGCTAGTGCACTCGCAATTAACTCATGATGGGCTGCTTGATATTTAGCTTGTTCTCTATTTTCGCCTTCTTTGAAACTTAATCCTGCTCCAGAAAAAGGAGAATGTAACATAATATTGATTTCATTAAAAGTTAACCAATATTTCACTAATCCATCAAATCTTTCAAAACATACTTTTGCATAACGAGTAAAGTGCTCTATCATAGCACGACTTTTCCATGATTCGTACTTATTAACTAAGCCCATAGGAACATCAAAATGACATAAAGTTACTAATGGTTCGATACCATATTTTTTACACTCTTCAAACATATCTTTGTAAAAAGCAATAACTTCTTCATTTGGCTCTAACTCATCACCATTTGGGAATAATCTT
>JBKEBJ010000072.1:0-3491 GCA_047973105.1 Coprobacillaceae bacterium
AAAATGTTTACTAATTTTCCGTATGATTTACAGTCTTATAGGGCAGATGGCCTTTGTGAAATTGTTAGTAAACGAAGTGAATTAGATTGGCCAGATGAAATTTACAATGCAATAATAGATATAGCTTTAAATCATGCTAATCCAGATATAGAAGCACCTAATGTAACAAAACTTAATGATAAAGAAGATATGTCCAGTGAAATAGTTCAAAGTAATGCATATAATTGTGTTAGAGGCGATGCAAGTAGAGCAATTGGCAGCTTACTTTGGGATAATAAGGCATTATTTGATATATTTAAAGACACAATTAAAAAACTGTCTGAAGATGAAAATATTGTCATTAGGTATGCAAGTTTATGGTCATTGTTTCCAGTATTTAATATTGATAAAGAATGGGCTTCTGGTCTGATTGTTAAAGTTTATGAAGGTGATATTCGGTTGTGTTGCTTTCATGATACTAGACGTATGTTCCATATTTTGCCTGCGCAATATAGAGACAGGATATACAATATAATAAGAAATTGTTTAATTTCAAATGAAGATAACCTGATACGGGTAGGAGCGCATTCTTTAGTAGAAATGTACTTTGTACATGGTGCATTTGAAGATGTCATTAGTAATATTGAGAATATGAACAAGAAGCAAGCACACTATATATTAGAGATGATAATTATTTACTACAATATAGATAAGTATAATAATCAATCAAAAGAATTAATATTAGAATTTGCTAATAAAGAAGTGGAGTTAGGAAATGCGATATCAAGAATATTTTATGATGATTATTTAAACATATCTAGGGATAAGGATTTTCTGTTGCAACTTGTAAAAACTAAAGCTAGTAAAAAGATTATTTCTGCTTTTATCACCTATCTTGAAAAAAGTGATACATCAATTATTGAATTTACAGATATAATATTGATGTTATGTAAAAATATACTTGATAATAGTATAGAGGAATTAGAAGGTATTTGGGGAATAGAGGATAATTTATCCAAATTAATTATTAATCTATATGATGAATCGCTAAACATAGATCAAAGTATTACATTCCAATGCATGGAGTTGTGGGATATAATGTTTGAGAAACAAATAGGCTCAATAAGAAAATTTAGCAAGGAGTTAATGGATAGATAAGAAAATGAATATGGATAATGTAATAACAAAAAAACAACACTATGTTCAACAAGCGACTATTATTTCTAATTGGAGTCATAATGGAATGGTTGGTGTAATAGGAAAAAGGGAACAAAATAACTTTAGAAAAGAAAAAAACAAATCTTCTAAAAGTATATTTTATCAATTGTATGGTTATGAACTATTTACTGATTTTAGTGGCATGAGTAAACATGCTGAAAATAGATCTTCCTTAAAATCGGATGATAATCATGTGTTTAGAATAAATGATGCCGAAAAATATTGCAAAATTATTGAAGATAAAGCTACACCTATAATAAAGAATATTATAAATAATTCTGCTTTTAAGTATCCAGTAGAAACTATATTAGAATATGGTGACTGGTGTAAATTAACTGATTATATTGCACTTCAGATTATTAGAACCCCTAGAGGTAGGGCGGAATATTTTGGTTATAAAGAGAAAATAAAAATTAATGAAAATACACCAGTAGAAATAGTGGATGTAAAGTTTCGTGAAAATTTTATATACTTAATTCAAATGGGTGTTTATGATCAAACGGGAATTAAAGATGATAGAAAATTACCAGAAAGTTATTTTCAAATACTTTCTAAGTTATTAAAGAAAAGTAAACCTAAATTCTATTTTATAGATAATGGAAAAGAGGAACAGTTTGTTTTAGGAGATAGTCCATGTGTTATGATTGGGTCAAAGAGGGTTGATAAATTTGTAATGCCACTGACTCCCAAATTACTTTTAGAAATTATCCCTAATGATTCCTATTTTTGGAATAGAAAAATAAGAAGAGAAATGGCTACAAAAGAAAAAATAGATAAGACAAATTGTAGGGAATATTTGAATTCTATGAATAAAGTAGTTTATAAATATGACATTTATAATTATGAAAATTTGAAATTCAAATTAAATAGAGCAATTAATAATTATCAGAATGATAGTAATATTTGGACTATTGATAAATTTGAAAAGATAATGACTGAAAAGGAGAAGAGATTATAAAATCATTTATAAATATATGTTTATTAGGTAGGTGGTTAAGAATCTTGTAAGTATTGTTCTTAAGTAATAACAATACCTTTATAACTGATTGTTTAAAAGATGATATCAATCAATAATACACTAATTATTCCGAATATTTGATGTGCCGATGTCATACAATTACTGAGGTGATGATATTGAAGAGGGGAGTATCAATAACAATTATTGTTGTTATGTTATTAGTAACAACATTATATATAAAAAATAAAGATGATAGTATTAGTGTTACTGTGGAACAAACATTACAAGGAGTTAGTGTTTGTTTAGATCCCGGTCATGGAGGCTTAGATAATGGAGCAAGTTGGGGTGGAGTTAAAGAGGATGAATTAAATTTAAAGATTAGTTATGCTTTGAAAGAAGAATTAGAATCTCGTGGTGCTACTGTATATATGACAAGAGAAGATGACCAAGACATGACAAAAAGAAGTCATAATTACTCTAAACAAGATGATATGTATTTACGAGTACAACAAATAGATCAATATGATGCAAATTACTTATTAAGTATTCACTTGAATGCATCACCAGCAAGTAGTGCTTGGGGGTCACAAGTGTTCTATTTTAATAGAAGTGAAAATGGAAAAATATTAGCCAATGATATTCATGAATCTATGAAAGCTATAACGGGTACAAGAAAGAAAATATCTGGGGCAGATTTTCATGTGTTACGAGCGACTCAAACAGTTGGTGTATTAATTGAATGTGGATTTATATCAAATGGAAATGAAAGAGGCCAACTAAGTAATAGTTCATATCATAAAAAACTAGCAATTAGTATTGTTGATGGTTTACAAAATTTTCATCAAACAACAGGAGAACAACTAATAAAAGATAAAGAGAAAGCAGCGGAAGAAGAAATAAAGGAAGAATTAGAAGAAGTATTAGACTAACAAAACCTGTTAGTCTTTTAGTTTTATAAGAAACATTTAATATGAGAATAAAGAATAATTAATTGGAAATAATATCTGTAAATTGAACAAATAAAATGAATGAAAATAGTAATTATAAATGAATAGGTTAAAATGACAAAATAGGATGATAATATATGCATTTTTTTATAAAACCTTTTGGTAAACTATTGACTTCAAAAGTTTTGCATGATATTATGTTAAGGCAGTTAATTAATGGGCCTGTAGCTCAGCTGGTTAGAGCACACGCCTGATAAGCGTGAGGTCGATGGTTCGAGTCCATTCAGGCCCACCATAAATATAATTAAAACTGGGGCCTTAGCTCAGATGGGAGAGCACCTGCCTTGCACGCAGGGGGTCAGCGGTTCGATCCCGCTAGGCTCCACCAA
>JBKEBJ010000093.1:0-2432 GCA_047973105.1 Coprobacillaceae bacterium
AATAATTCAATAGTATGATATATTCATACTTTTTTATTTATCTTTCTAAGTATTTTCACTAGGGGTGGGAATAAGTCTAGTGGATAGAACAAATAGAAATATGGATAATATATTTAGGTAATATCGCAAACAATGTGTATAAGATGTATTAAAATGTATGAAAAAACATACTAAATAAACATATTTCGTTCATTGTAAGCGTTTACAGATAATGATAAGATATTGAAAGAACGGAGGAAAAAGAAAGTGAAAAAAGCAAGAAAAGTATTAGTTTTATCACTGATAGCGATTATGATTGGTGTTAGTTTGAATGTAGTAAATTCACCAGACGTAGTTGCAGATTCAGAAACTGAGAGTGTAGAACTTGTTACTACAAATATGAACTGGACATATTTAGATGATTTAGTAACAGATCCAAATGCCGGAACTTGGTACGAGAGTTGGAACAAAAAAAATGGGTGGACATATCCATTAGAATGGAAAGATTGGGGTCAATATTTACAAGGATTTAGTGATGAAGACTGGAAAAGTCATACAGGAAGCCCTAAATTTTCAACAGATGTGGCGGATACTGATGCAGCACCATTAGATTTAAGTGATGATGGAAAAGCGGGACCTACTTATTTTTTCCGTCATATATTTGAATTAGAGAATCCAGAAGACATAAAAACAATTAAAGTAACGGTTAGATATAATGACGCTATGATTTTGTATCTAAATGGGAAACCGTTAGAATCATTCTTTAATATTCCTACAAGTAACTATACTTCGAACTTACAGTACGGTTCACAAGTAAAGGTTACAGACAAGTATATTGAAGAAACACTTTATATGGAAGATGTATCTAGTTTAGTTGATATATATAATCCTACATTAAAAGAATTTTGTATTGCAGCTGAAGTACATTGTTCAGATGCAAATGATACAGATGCATATTTTGAATTAATATCTTTTGAACTTAATCCGGATAAAGTAAATCTTCCAGAATCAGAAGCAGTTAAAAATGTTGCAGTAAATGTTGGGGAAGATGAAAACTCAGTAAATTTCGCTTGGTTTGCGACATCAAATATTCCAGGTGAAGTACAAATTGCGGAAGGAACAAGTACAACAGGTGCTTTCCCAGAAACAACAGCGACTACAATCACATCTACGCAATCGACAGCAGCGTATACTAAATTCTACGATGTTGATTACTATTCTAATAAGGCTACATATAATGGAATAGAACCAGGGAAAAATTATATTTATCGTGTAGGGAATGATGGAGATTGGTCAGATACATATTGTTTAAAAACAACAGATATTAGTGATGGCTCATACGAAGTAATATTCTTATCTGATGCGCAGGTAGGAACAGGAACTATTCCAACAGATAAGTTAGGGTGGAAGAATACTTTAGAATCAGCACTAGGGAAATTCCCAAATGCAAGTTTTATTGCGAATACTGGGGACTTTGTTGATGTAGCATCAAAAGAAAGTGAATACGATGCTTATTTTTCACCAACTATATTAAATCAATATCCAACAGCTACTGCCGTTGGAAATCACGATATTGCGAAAAACTATGGAAATCACTTTAATGAACCAAATATGTCATCACTTGGAACAAGTGCTGCAAATAGTGATTACTATTATACATATGGTAATGTATTATATATGGTATTAAATACAAGTAATACAAATCATGCAGAACATGTACAATTCATGGAAGAAACTATAGAAGCAACTGCGGATCAAGAGTTTGCATGGAAAGTAGTAATGTTCCATCAATCTATTTACGCTTCTGGGAAACAATCAACAAGTAGTGATGTTCCTTTAAGAAGAGAAGTATTGGTACCTGCATTTGATGAATTAGGAGTTGACATTGTATTAATGGGACATGATCACTGTTATGCAAGAACTCATCAAATGTATAATTTTGAACCAGTAGCTGATGTAACTTTTGATGCTGATGGAGCGGCAATTGATCCATCAGGAACAGTGTATTTAACAACAAGTTCAGCATCAGGAAGTAAATACTATGATTTAGAAACAGATTATGAATATTTAGCGTACAGAGAACAATCTTATGTACCAACTTTCTCACATTTAACATTTAGTGATGATACTTTCACAATGACTGCATATCGTACAGATACAATGGAAGTATTTGACTCTTATTCAATAAAGAAAACAGTAGAAACAGAAGCAGAGTATGTATTACAAGTAAACGATGTAGAAATTGGTTATGAAGAAATATTAAAAATGAGTGCAGAAGATATTATAGCTCGTTGTGGAGCTAAGGTTATAAATACTATAACGAATGAAGAAGTAGATGTTTATGATATTACGGTAGATGAAGAAGCATTGGAAGCAGTTAAAAAAGCACCAGAAACAGGTGGGAGTTACGAGATAACTATTACTGCGACAGAAAAATCATTAGCTAGAGCAGT
>JBKEBJ010000163.1:0-1612 GCA_047973105.1 Coprobacillaceae bacterium
TTCAATCGTATCAACAAACGTATTATCAACACTAGTATCAAATTATTTTTCTCAATTAATACCATTAGCTAGTGTACCTTTTTGATAATTATTAAAATACACTGTTTGATCTTTATCATTACTATCATTATGTTCTACTATGGAATTGTCTAGTCCATGTTCTTTTCCTGCTTCATATAAATATTCAGCGAAATAATACTCACTACTTTCCAATGTATGTGCTGGTATTTGTAGTGTTACTACATATTCACCACTTGAATTTTGAAATGTAATTTGATTTTGTTCCTTAGATATTACAACCTCTCCTGTTTCTTTATGAATCAATTCTGTTACTAAAGTATACTCTTTTGAAGTATCAATAATCGTATTATCCACATTAGTATCAAATTCTTTTTCTCCATTAATACCCGTAGCCAATGTACCAAGGTGTGGTAGTGCTCTATATATTGTCACTCCACAACTTAGAGGATTTGTTGTCTTTAATACGGATACTGCTTGACTGTTTCCATTTCTAACAACAAAATTTGTTCCTTCATTCAAAATAGCTTTTTTCAAGACAATAGCACTATTATCTTTTGTGTTATCCATACCACTAATCTCTAATGTATTATTATTAATAGAAACATTTAAATCACCAGAAGTGACTATTTCCATTGTATTTAATACACCATTTAAATCTTCTAACAATAACGTTTGTCCATCACTAATTGCACAAGAAGTATTATCAAAGCTTACTTTTGTTTTATAAGCATTTACTTGTTGCATAACTTCATTACGCCAGTCTTGTTGTGATTCCTGTGTTGGATATGTAGCATTTGAATAATACGCACTACTTCCTAAATAACTATGAATTAAATTTTGCGTTAATACATAGTTGGTTTCACTAGGTTGCTTAAAATATCCAAAATTAGCTATTAACGATAGATCCGATTTTTGTTCTTCAGTAATTCCTATATCATCAAATTCTACTTCTTGGTTTGGTCCTTCTGCTATTACTGCTTCTGATTGTAAACAAAATGATACTTCTCCATCTACATTGATAAATACTGGACTCCCCCATATGTTACTATCTTGCATTGTCCATCCATTAATATATGAAAAACTAACATTATGTTCTGCCGCAAAGCTAGTTGTCATATTAGTGAATAATGTTGTAAAAACCATTACTAGTGTAGTTAGGATTATACTGCTCCTAACAAATACCTTTTTTATTATTTTATTCATTTTTTCCCCTTTCATTATCTGCATAATAGAAAATAGTATTTTTTACTTTCTATTGAAAATAGAATATATTTTCGCATACATAATATAGATGCATCAAACAATAAAAGGTTCCATTATTTTACATATTTAGTATTATTGTGGCTGTTAAAAACAAAAAGTTCTCTATTAATAATGCATTCATCTGAAATCTCAAATTAAACTATTACAAATAGATTAATTTAATCAGCTTTCCTTATATATAAAATTGAAGGTACTTATATTTGTTTTTAATAATCGAGTAGGAGGAAATAACTAGCTTAGTTATCTCCGACCTCTCACACCACCGGGCAAGCCGTTCAGCACACAGCGGTTTAAATCTATACTAAATATGGACTTTCTCAAATTGGAC
>JBKEBJ010000263.1:0-5088 GCA_047973105.1 Coprobacillaceae bacterium
TGGATTCATCTATGTGGATTGTGATGATTATGGAAAAGGGACATATAAGAGAAGTCCAAAGAAATCTTTTTATTGGTATAAGAAAGTAATTGAGAGTAATGGATCATGTCTATTTGAATAATAGAAAAAGCAGAAAGAACTTAATTCTCTCTGCCTTTTATTTTAAATATGTTTCTTATAAGCATCTGTTATAGTGTCGATATCAAAACCTAATAGAAAACCTAGTGTAAAATAATCATCAATAGCGTTTTGATAATCTTCAAAATGATAATGCTTTTGTATTTTCAACATCTCATCATATATCTTTAAGAATTGTTCTGTTAATGATAAAGTGGGAGGTATTTCTGAATATTGTTTAATATTTTCTACTTGTAACTCAAAACCTATAGATAATAACAATTGTAAGCCATCCACATAATATTCTAATAATTCTTTAGTATCTGAAGTAGAAGTATCCCAGAAACTAAAGCATCTAGATTCCTCACTAACCTTACCAACTTCAGATAGAAAAGCTAATACCTTTTGACGAATCTTCTCCGTATTTAGAATTTCTTTCTTTTCCTCATTTAATGTTTGTAATTCATAATTTACATGTTTTTGATATAACTCATTTACCTTACTCATAATTAGTCACCTCTTATATTTTATGGTAATTCGATATATTCTTCCCTAATAAATTTTTTAGTATACGTGTTATTTGTTAAATCCTGAATTTGATCAAAAAAAGTAGAATCAGGAATATAACACATATAGGTTACTTCATTTTCATATTCTTTATTTATACATTGAATGTTTTGTACCTTTAATAAATGATCCATTTTTTTATTGAAAGAATAACCAAGGGTTATTCTATATAATGGAACAGGGTGTTTTTCAACAATTTCGGCTTCTTTTAATGCATCAGCAACACTTTGTGTGTACGCTCTTGTAAGACCACCAGCCCCTAATTTAATCCCACCATAATATCTTGTTACTATCGCAATAATATTGCTTAGACCTTGTTTTTGAAGAACATTTAACATTGGTAATCCAGCTGTTCCGCTAGGCTCACCATCATCCATCGCTCTTTCTTGTAGATTTACAATATATGCAATACAGTTATGGGAAGCATCTTGATATTGTTCTTTGTATTTATTAATAATACTTTGGATTTCATTTTCATCATTACAAGGAATAAGGGTACAAATAAATTCAGATTTCTTAATAACCCAAGAATATGTAGTAATATTTTTAACTGACTTCATATATTTTCTCCTATCTACTACTATGATAACACAAATGGCTAGATATTTTATAGTAAATTTGTTATGATAATATGGAAAAGAAGAGGAAGTGAGAAGTATGGAAAAAATAGCAATTTTAGCTGACAGTGGTTGTCAAATTCCAATTGGATCAATGGAGGATAAAGGTGTCTTTATTGTACCATTAAATATAACAATTGGTGATAAAGCATACTTAGATCAAATAGAAATTAGTAGTATTGAAGTTTTTAAAAAAATAGCTAAAGAAGGAATCCTAGCGAAGACATCTCAACCTTCAACAGGTGTTATTCAAGAAGCTGTTGAAAAAATAAAGGCACAAGGATATACACATATCATTGCTCTACCTATAGCGACAGGATTAAGTTCAACATTAGATGGAATGAGGTTAGCTTGTGACATGGTAGAAATACCAGTAACATTGATTGATACAAAATCAACAGCGAATAATCATGCCTATCTAGTGAATGTGACTAAACAGTTAATAGATGAAGGTAAAACCATAGAAGAAATTACAACGATTGTTACCGACTTAGTAGAAGATTCTGGAACATTAATTATGGCTCCAAATTTAGAACATTTAAAAAGAGGTGGTCGTATTACACCTGCAGTAGCACTACTGGGAAGTATGTTGAAAATAGTACCAGTAATGAAATTAAATTATGCATTAGGTGGTAAAATCGACACATTAGATAAAGTTAGAACAATAAAAAAAGCCAATATTAAAATTATTGAACATATGGTTAATGAATGTCATATTAATAATACTGATTATGTATTTGCGATTGAACATGTATTAGTAGATGATTTAGCGAATGAAATGAAACAAACATTAATTGATAAAATTGGTGAATGTAAAGATATTGTTGTTAGAGAATTGCCAGCAGTAGTAGGTGTTCATATGGGAACTGGTGGCGTTGGTTATCAATTTATAAAAAAATATCAAGGTTAAAGCATGAAAAAACATGCTTTTTTTTGGAGCATATCATTGTATTTCTTATATATAACATGGTAGTATGAAGAGGTAGGGAAGTTAAAATTATAAGGAGGAATGACGATGAAGAAATTTTATATTTGTAAGCATTGTGGAAATATTGTAGAGTTAGTACAAGATAAAGGAGTACCAGTTGTTTGTTGCGGTGAACCGATGAAAGAATTAGTAGCCAATACTACGGATGCAGCAACAGAAAAACATGTACCAGCAGTAACTGTAGAGGGAAATACGGTAACTGTTGTAGTAGGTGAAGTAGAACACCCAATGTTAGAAGAACATTTTATTCAATGGGTAGAAATTGAAACAAAACATGGTAGCCAAAGAAAAGTATTAAAACCTAATGAAGAACCAAAAGCAACATTTGTATTAACAGATGACGATACATTAGTTGCAGCCTATGAATATTGTAATTTACACGGACTTTGGAAAAAAGAAATGTAATACAAAAGCAATCCTCGGATTGCTTTTTTGTTTGTACTAAATATTGAAAATACTAATAATAGTCTGTATTGTTTCTGTTTTCATCTTATCAAAATTAAGAATAGGATGTTGATGGTATACAACTTCATGACATAAATTCTCAATTAACCCCATTACAATATGAACCTTTTCATGAAGGTTAAGAATATGTGGATGTTCTATAGCGATTGTTTCTGCAATCTTCTTAGCGATATTTAACTCCTTGTCTTGAATCCAATTAGCTAATGTCTCATCACTATGCGACATAGACATTATTTCCTCATGCATATGTTTAGAAGCTTCATGGACATCAATACAATAATTCACGATATGTGTGATGGAATCTTTTAATGTTGTAGTTGTAAAATGAAAATACTCTATCTCTGCTTCTAATGGAAAGAGAATAGTTGGAGCATAGATATCAATGCCTTGCATAAAAACATCTCTTTTATCTTGAAAATAATTATATAAAGTTCCTGTTGAAACGCCTGCATATTTGGCGATATCATCAGTATTTATTCGATGATATCCTTCTTTACAAATTAATTCAAATCCTTTTTGAATAATCCGATTTCTTTTTTCAATAGAACGTTTTTGTTGTGGTAAACGAATACTTGTTGCCATAATTTCAACTCCTTATAGATAAATATTATTCTAACATAAAAATAACAAAAAACCTATTTATTATAAAATATGAGATAAAACTCATATTTGTTGACAAACAAACAATAGTATTGTATTATGAATATGAGATTTATCTCATATTAAGGTTAGAAAGGAGATAATAGAGATGAATAAATATGCATTAACAATGATAAAGAGAAAATTGAAAATGTTTGGTCTATTATTTTTACTTTTTATAATAGTAGGGTATATACAAGTAATGTAATAGAGAATAGGGCATAGCCAATCGCTATGCTTTTTTATTTTTATTTAAAAGGTTTTAAAAAGATACTAATTGTCCAAAAATTGATGTTGTTAGAAAGAATAGTGCTATGTTATAATGTAATTGGTGATGTATATGGCGATATATGAAAAAATTGAATATGTAGAAAAACAATCGATTCATATGATTGATTTTTTCGTTAGTCCATTGGATACAATGCAAGAAGTAGAGTATCATTTTCATCGTAGTTTAGAAATTTTATTGCCTGTTGTTGGTGGGCTACATATTTTTTGTAATGGTACCCATAAACGAATTGAGGCAGGACAAGCATATATTATTAATAGTAAGGATATTCATAGTGTGATACCAATTTTCGATGCTGGATACTATAAAGGATATGCTTTTCAAATTCCTTATAAGATACTTACATATTGTAATCATAATATAGATGTAATGAGTTTTAAAAATAGTAATCACATTCAAAAATTAATGCTTCCTATCTTATATAAGATTATAAAGACACAAGAAATGAAAGAAGAATATCACTTTATTGAATTAACAGAGTTAACCTTACAATTAATGAAAACATTATTATTGAATGTTGCCTATATAAAAAACGTAAAAGATACTTTAACGGATACCCAAAAAGATAAAATTATAAAAATTACAGAGTATATAAAGGAGAATTATCAACAAAAATTAAAAGTGTCAGATATCGCAAAACATTTTCATTATTCTTATGGACATATGGAAAAAGTGTTTAAAGAAAATACTGGGACAACGATTGTTGATTTTATTAAAAATATTCGTCTTATACATGTCGAAAATGCCCTTATTCATGGATATAAAACCATTTTAGAAATTAGTGAGGATGTGGGATTCCCTAATGTTAAATCATTAAATTTTAGTTTTAAAGAAAAACATGGGATAACTCCAAAACAATATCGTAATAACATTAGAAAGATACCTGTATAATCAGAGTTCTTCTTTTACTGAAGCCAAGTAGGCTTCTTTTTTATAACCATTTATAGAACTTCAATATGACAAAGTTGGGAAAAAGATGAAACATATTCAGGGCTATGTTATATGTTAGATATAGTACAATAATATTGGGTGAAAAATATGCAATGTGAAAGATGTTTAAATACAAATCTTAATTATTTTTATAGTAATAATGGAATAACATATTGTCGTAAGTGTATTTCGTATGGTCGGAAAGTAAATATGATTATAGAGAGGAAGTATAGTAATCAAGTGTATTATCAACTAGATTACTCTTTAACAAAAGAACAAAAGGAAACAGCGATATTACTTTTACAACGTTATCAACAAAATTTGAATACAAAACTTAAAGCAGTTTGTGGCGCTGGTAAAACAGAAATTCTATATGATCTTATTATGTATGCATTAAACAAGGGACAAAGAGTATGTTTAACAATTCCTAGAAGAGAATTAGTAAAAGAACTATCAGAGCGTATTACATCACAATT
>JBKEBJ010000258.1:0-5214 GCA_047973105.1 Coprobacillaceae bacterium
TGCTTTATAAGCATTTACTAAGTTTTCAAAGAAGGGGGCTAAAACACTGATAAATAATGCATTATTTATTTCTGAGAAAAACATTCCCGTTGTTGTTCCATCACGTAAGGCTCGCATTGCAAATTCAAAATGAATTGCTGGATCGCTGTTGATATAAGCAATATTTAATTGCTTTGTAAATTCCCATTCTCCAAAATAGAAAGTTGTTGCAAATATAACAATTATCGCTACAATATCCCATCTACTCATTGACAATCTTTGAATTGATTTTTTTCGAATCATAGTCACAGTTAAAACTAAAGCCAATAAGGCATCGGCACAAGCAACATGTACTACATAAAATGGAATATTGAACAACTTTATTATTGCTACTACACCACATTGATAACAAAGTATAAAAGTAAAACTTAGTAATATATCAAATACAACACTCATTTTCGCTTTCTTTTTTTTATATAAAAGAATACTTATAAAAGACCATAAAAATGATATTAGAAATATTACTGCTGTTACTTTAGATATATTCTCCATCACATTCCCTCCATTTTATCTCATCTATTATAGCATCTATAAATATCCCTTTCAACTTTTGGTGATTTTGTAATTATTTCTCCTTTTTGCCTAATAAATGTTATAAAAAAGAACAATAACACACAACGGTTATTGTTCTTTTCTGTTACTTTGTTATGTAGCTATTTTGTTCACTCCCTGGTGCTGGACACCCTTTAGGTACCAAAACAATTTGAATAGCTTCCATTCTTTTTGATAAACTTTCTGTTCCAGATGATGCTCCATTTTCAGCCCAGCCAAGCCATCCATAGTCTTCAACATATGTACGATAATAAATATCATACTTCGTTGCCATACTACCAGATAATTTTATCTGTATTGCTTCTAATCTTTTACTTTGTCCATTTGTTCCGGATATATTTCCTGCTGTTTTATATGTTTTTTCCCAGCCAATATCTTGAATATGTGTTCGATACTGTAACTCTTGCGCACTTCCATTGGAAGTAATCTTAATTGCTTCTAATCTTTTACTTTGTCCACTTGTTCCAGAAGTCACACCATTCCTTACAGAATCTTGCCATCCGACATCTTGAATATGTGTTTGATAACTTACCAAACCTTCCATATAAGGTACTATTGTGCTAGATGGTCCGGTTTTTCCTTTTTCAACTAGAACAATTTCTATACCTTCTAATCGTTTAGATTGACTACTACCTGCAGCCTCCCCATTTTTGGCCCAGCCTAACCAACCGTAATCTTCAACATGAACACGATAATATACATCATAATGAGTTGCCATTAATCCAGTCAGGCTGATTTTTATTGCCTCTAATCGTTTACTTTGTCCACTTGTTCCAGATAGTGCACCATCACTCACTGCTGTTTGCCAGCCAATATCCTCTACATGAGTCTGATATTTTATACTGCCACTATATGGACTGTTTTCAATATTAACTTTTATTGCTTCCAACCTTTTACTTTGTCCTAATGTTCCAGCAGTTTGTCCATTACTTACACTATTTTGCCATCCATCTTCTTGAACATGGACTTGATATGATACTTTTAATTCAGAACTTTTACTTGGCACATTCTGTGTAATAGAACTTGAAGCCATTAAGTCATATTCCCCATAAGCATAAATATGAGTACTGTATGTTCCTGTCTCATTATTATGATTTGTGGTTAATACTCTAATTGTAGCCACTCCATTAGACACGCTTGATTCATACCATTGAATATCATCTTGTCCATTTGCATTTGTCCACGTTGGAAATCGAACAATCGTAGCATTTTGTACATGAGCAGTAACTGTGTAGCCTGTATCATCTACATTAGAAACTACAACATTATTAATAACTGGTTTTGATCCTGAGGAATTCGAGTTATTTCCAATACTTACAATTTTTGTATTTGTTGTTGGCATATATGCATAATCTCTACTCCAATTATACTCACTAGCAATACTTACTGCTGATCTATCTGCATTTAATGGCCCATCACTTTGAATTTTATAATAACCATTTATAGCGTTTGTATTATCACCTAATACAATAAAAGGATAATTGGAAGGTGATTTTGATGAAGCGTTAGTTACATATGGAGCTGTGGTATACAACTGTGTTGATGAAGCACTTGCTTCCTTTCTCACAGTTGAATATGTATGACTAGTATTTGACACATCTTTAATACCTATCGTATATTTAAACGCATCCTTACTTCCATTAGCCCTATCAATTGCCCAAGCAACTGAAGCTGCCTTTTCACCCCAATAAGGATCAGATGCATACTTTACATTAACACCACTTGCTTTATCTCCTAAATGTGATCCATAATATCTCGAGTCTGTCACAGGATCTAAAAACCCATAAGATAAAAATTTGTATGCATGATAATATATACTATAACTTACTGATGAATATGATGAAGAACTTCCTGAAGGATCAGAGTCATAAGCAGCGTGACCAAATAAATTGTTTTTATTTTGTGCAATACTACTTGTTCCCCAAGCACTCTCATTAGCAGCAACACCAATCATTAATAAGGCATTAGTTCCATATTTATTTTGATTTTCTACAAATGCAGATCCTGTATTTCGCATTTTAGAAGTACTAGTTACTCTACCATTTAGATATGAGTCAATAGTACTTGCAGAGTATGTCGATTCTGATCGATGTGGTAAAAATTGAAAATAATTATAATATGGATTGCTTGAATTTACTGAGTTTGTTCTTACACCATTTCGGTAGTCTGTCAACATTCTTAAATACCCTGCACCTGTTGTGTCTGTTCCATCATAAAAATAATGACCATCATAACTAAAATAATCTTTTCCCTCTTGTAAATATGGTGCCGCACTTGCTGGTCCAACATCCAAACTACTTGGATATGTAGAACTAGCAATATTAGTTGATATATAATGAATAATCCGACCATTTGATACTGCATAATAACTGAGTGATTTAACTGCTGAAGAACTGTAATCAAGTACTTCGACATCACTAGTCTTTACCCATCCAACAACGCCTGCTTGCATAAATTTTACCAATGTACCGTCAGAGCTATGCTCTATATACGCTGCATCAGCACCATAATGACCATTAGTATATCCATCATTACCAGTCCCTACTTCAGTATATGTTGTATACTCTGAAGCTGATTTAGTCCTAAAATTGACTACACCTTTTTGTTGAGTTATTCCAAATGTACTAATGTCATTGTCTATGGGACCATATTCACTCGAATCCGTTGCATCACTCACATTTCCGTTTTCATCCATTTGAGTGATTGTCTCTGGTTCAACTATTTCAAATTCTGATTCATTTTTTTCTACTTCCTCATTTTCTTCTCCACTAACTATTGTAATATTAAATAGCATGGTAAAAGCCAAGAATAATGCAGATAGCTTTTTTAACTGTACCTTCATATCAATCCTCCTATTCCAATACTGTTTTATTGTACAAGATTCGTCACAATTCTGCAACATATCTAGTTTTATTATTTTATATTCCATAATATGGAAAAGAACTCATGTTAATGAGTTCTTAGACTATAATAAGCTTACTATTTCTGTTCTCTTTTATCTAATGCAAAGCACTTCTTTAAACTTAAGTTTTTGTTATAAAATCTATCTTGTATTAACTTATTACCCCATTTATTATGCATAAAATCATGTTCTGATAAAAACCTCTTATATTTTTCATCTGTAGTATCTAAACCTCTTGATTTTGACTCATGATGATACAATTCTATTTGAGGTACAAATAAATTATAATATCCTTTTTCTAATAATTTCATATTAAAATCAACATCGTTGAAAGCAACCATTAGTTCTTCTTCTAACCCACCAACTTCTTTAAACTTAGTTTTAGATATCATAAGACAAGCAGCAGTTACAGCACTATAGTTATAAGGTACAGCTAATCTTCCATAGAATCCTAAATCAAATGCACTAAATTCTAAGAATGCATGGTTGGCTATTCCTCCAACCCCTAAAACAACACCACCATGTTGAACTGTATTATCTGGATATAGAAGTTTTGGTCCAACTGCACCAATAGGAGGTTGACTTGCATATCCCACCATTACATTTAGCCAATTGCTGGAAATTATTTCTGTATCATTATTTAATAAAACTATATATTCTCCCTCGCTTTGCTCTACTGCAAGATTATTTAATTTAGAATAATTAAATTCTATATTTGCATCTATAACTTTAAAATTAGAATATTTCTCCTTATAGTGGTCAAATAAATTAAAGGTTTCTTTCTTTTGGCTATTGTTATTTACTACTATTACTTCATAATTCTTATATTCGGTTTTTTTAAATAACGACACTAAACATTTCTCAAGTACATCAGCATAATCTCTTGTAGGTATAATTATCGATATCTTTGGTTCCTCCTCATACTGGTACTCCACAAAATAATAAGGAGCGCTTCCATGAGCACTAACTACTGCATTCACCCCTCTTCTTTGCATTGCATCTTCTAATGTCTTTATCCCTTTTTGAATAGCGTATGATTTATTATCTATTGTCGCTGCTGTAGATCCCTCAATCATTCGCCAATGATACAATATTTTATCTATATGATGAATTTTATTTGTTTGTTCTGTAAATCTTAAAAACAAATCATAATCTTGAGCACCTTCATACCCTACTCTAAAACCACCTATTTTTTCAACTAGTGATTTTCGTAAAACAGTGAAATGACAAATATAATTACTGCTCAACAAAGAGTCTGGTGAAAAATCAGGTTTAAAATGAGGATCTCTTAACCTACCTTTTAAATCCAATTTATCTTCATCACTATAAAGCATATCTATTGTTCTATCATTATTTAGGGCTTTAACATTTTCATATAATGCATTCTCTGTTATTAAATCATCATTATCTACCAAAGCAATAAATTCACCATTTGCCATAGCTAATGCATCATTAGAAGCTTTTGATATATGACCATTTTCAGTACGGTAATGAACTTTTATCCTATTATCCTTTTCTATATACTCTTTTAATGTCTCTAATGTCTCCTGTTTTTTTGAACAATCATCAACTAAACAGACTTCAAAATTTGTATATGTTTGATTTAGTATAGAATCTAAACATTCACTTAAATAGTGTTTTTCGATGTTATAAACAGGAATTAGTATTGATATTAAAGGATTATAATCAAAATCTACAACTTCCTGAGATTCATTGCCCTT
>JBKEBJ010000412.1:0-3734 GCA_047973105.1 Coprobacillaceae bacterium
ATGTTGTCCATACTCTTGTAAATCCAAGGTCATAACTTTCTCCAACAAAGGTGCTAGTTCTTCTGGTTCATCAAAGAAGAAGCCATTATAATTATGATTAACTACTTCCTCCAAATTTTTATCTCTACTAGCAATAATAGGAATACCACTAGCCATGGCCTCTATAAATGTTAAACCCAGCGTCTCGGATAAAGAAGCTGTTACAAAAATATCTCTAGTAATCATTTTTCCAACTTCAATTTGATATTTTTCAATCACTGCATCATTAATTTCAATAATTATTTCACTCTCATCAAAAAAGAAAACTACTTCATTACGTCCATTATTTATTGGATATATAGATTTCACTCGATATGTATAGTGTTTCTCATTAATCGCTAATTGGTAAACTTCTTCTACTTGTTCACAGAATACTTCACTACTAAACTTCATTGCATCTTTATATGCATGTTGTCCATACTCTTGTAAATCCAAGGTCATAACTTTCTCCAACAAAGGTGCTAGTTCTTCTGGTTCATCAAAGAAGAAGCCATTATAATTATGATTAATTACTTCCTCCAAATTTTTATCTCTTCTAGCAATAATAGGAATTCCACTAGCCATGGCCTCTATAAATGTTAATCCCTGCGTCTCGGATAAAGAAGCTGATACAAATATATCTGATAAATGATAATAACTTGGTACTAATTCCAATGGTTTAGGACCAGTAAAAATTATATATGAATCAAGTCCATAATTATGAACTAATGCTTTTAAATCATCAACAGAAGGACCACCACCAACAATGAAGAATAAAATATTAGTTTCCTTTTTTACTAATTCATTAATTGCATCAATAATAAGATCAATACTTTTCTCTTCTGCAATTCTTCCTAGAAAAGTTATTATAAATTGATCCTTTATACCATATTCTTGGCGAATACTTTCAATCATTGCTTCATCTTTATTAATAGGATCAAAATTCTCTAGTTCTAGCCCAGTTGGAATAACATGCATTCGTTTATCTAAACCATATTGTTCTAAAGCTTCTTTTGTTTTTATGGAAGGAACAATAAGTTCTGTACAGTTATCACCATAGATTTTACTAATTCTTGAAATCACTTTCTTAACAATCCCATCTACTGCATTAGACTTTACTGGCGTTACATAATGAGAATAATCTGCCCACATAGTATGATATGTATACACTACAGGAACATTTAAAGCTTCAGCCGCTAAACGGCTAAAAATTCCAATTCCAAACTCCGTTTGTGTGTGAATAACATCTATATGATGATTTTTTAATTCTCGCATTCCTTTAAAAGAATAAATATTACATGCACGATATCCATATAAGCCTTGTAATTCAATGCCTGGGACACGTAATATCAACTCATCTGGATCATCTACATAATCAGTATCACTAGGTAATTCACTAGTTACAACAATAACTTGATGTCCCCTTTTAACTAATTGATTTCTTAAAATTCTTGTCGAAGTGGCTACACCATTAATATCTGGTATATATGTATCTGAAAAAATAGCTATCTTCATACTACTACCTCCTATGATTAATTTCTCTGTCAGTCGCAAATACTACTCCACCAATTAACAAACCTAAATAGTATGTAATAAAGCGCCATAACAATAATGTCGTTGAGGTTGCGCTACCTATTAATGGATTAAAAAGTAGAAAGTAAACACCTTCACTACCACCACTAGCCCCTGGTATAGGTACAAAAGCAGTAATCATATAAACAAATGAACAAATCCCAATAAAGTCTAAGAATTGAGTAATTGGTACATTAATATGTAAAGCTCTTGTAACAAAAAATGGAATACTATAAATAATTGTTAATTTTAATATATTTAAAATAATTGATTGCATTAGTATTTTCTTATTTGCTTGTAACTCTTTTAATTCATTTCTAAAATTGTGTAAGTTTAATTCTACCTTTTTCTTTGTTGTATCATAGTCTTTAATAATTCTTATTTTATGCAATAAAAGCAATATAGTATTACAAAAAAAGTTTTGTACTTTTTTAGATTTAGCTCCTAGAAATAAACCAACAATAACAACTAAATTAACTAAGAAGCCTAAAATCGCCAAAGAAAAGAAACTCGAGTAAATAGAACTATAATATGTAAATCTAAATATCATAATAATTGCCGTATAGATTACCAATATTGATTGATAGACAATAAATGCCATTAGTAATATACTAGCAGAATGGGTTGGAATAATACCCTGTTTATTAAAAATATAAACCTGAGCGAGTTGCCCTCCTGATGAAAATGGAGTGATGCCACACCAAAATATACCAGATAATGCATTCTTTAAACCTTGGTTAAAGGTATATGTTTTTTTATATAATCTCGCAAAAAGATATAAAATAGTACCATCAAAAATATAATATAAACACATTAATAACAAACTAATTAAAATCCAAGTGGGATTTGTATGAAGTAATGCTTGAAAAGAAGAACCGATATCATCTCCCATTGAGAAATAAATGGCCGCTCCTCCAAATAATAATATAATCAATATGTTAATATAATATTTTTTATTACTTTTCTTATCCATAGATTATTATTTGTTTAAGACTTTTATATATATGCCTTTCAACTTTTCTCCTATTTTTGATAACTCTCTACTTTGAGCCACTTCGTATCCTTTTTCAATTGTAGAAGGATATTTATTATTGGCTATTCCTTCAATAATACTCACAAATTCTTCTACATCTTTTCCTTTATAACAATGTACTTTATCTTCAAGCCATTCATCAAATACAGGAATGTCTCTTAATACCATTTGCGTTTTACATGATAATGCTTCTAATACAACAATACCTTCTGTTTCTTCTCTTGATGGGAAAAAGAAAGCAGTACTTTTGCCATAAGCACCACGTAATAGTCCAGAATCAATATATCCAGGTAAAATAGCATTACTAGGTAAATTATTTATTACATTACGAATCTTCTTAGTTGGATTAGATAATTTTATATCACCAAACCACATGAATTTGTAATCAGGTAATTTCTTTGCAACATCTACAAAAGTATCAAAACCTTTTCTTTCAAATAACCAACCTACTGAAATAATTAATACTTCATCATCTTTAATATTAAACTGTTTAGAAAATTCACTTATTTGTTCAACAGTAGGATTAAACTCCTCTAAATCTACACCATTAGATATATCTTGAATATTGACATTCATATTATAACTATCTAATATTTTTTTAGAATATGGCGTTGGTGTCAATATAAAATCTGCTTTAGAATACATATGGATTAACCATCTTTTAAAGAGACCAGATAAAGCATTAGAAAACATAAAAGAATTCTTAAAATCTTCCTGTGTACTATGCGCATGATAAATAACCTTTTTATTATTTTTTTTTGCATGACGGATAACTTTTAATCCATCTGGCCAAACCGTATTAATATGTAATATATCATAATCAGTATCATCTTTATCTGTTGTATACTCAATACCATTTAGTGATAAAGCCTTCTTTTGATGCACTAGAGCTCTTCCGATACCCGATTTTTTTATTGCGTCTTCTCTTCCAAAATATAACTTAATTTTCATAAATAATCACCTCTTACAATAACAGTACTATTATACCATAAAGAATAAAAAAAAGAACTGGCAGCTTGCTATTGTCGCACTTTCGCACTATCTTCGCCGTTATGATGCTTGACTTCTGTGTTCGGTATGGGTACAGGTATTTCCATCATGCTATCACTAC
>JBKEBJ010000423.1:0-5065 GCA_047973105.1 Coprobacillaceae bacterium
CTGTTGTCATTGCATCACCTTGACCCGATTGTAAAGCCGTGAAACATTCTGCATAATTTTCTAACTCTAATATTTTAGCGTCTGGTGCAGCTTCACGAATATTGATTGCAGATGTTGAACCTTTAACTGCTAGAACTGTATACTCTGAACTTAAATCCTTGACGCTTGTGATGGGACTATCTTTTTTACTAACAATGATTGTCCAGCATCAAAGTAAACATCTGAGAAATCAACTTGTTTTTTTCTTTCTTCAGAAATTGTCATAGTAGCGATAATCGCATTTATATTTCCGTTCTTTAGTAATGGAATTCTTGTTTTTGAAGTAACTTCTACAAACGTTGCTTTTCCATCTTTTCCTAATATTTCTTCGGTAAGAGCTTTAGCGATATCGATATCAAAGCCTTCTACTTCACCAGTTTCAATATTCATCATACCAAATAAGCGAGTATCATATTTAATTCCCCAAATGATTTCATTATTATCTTTGGTTTGTTCTAAAACATCTTGTTTTGAGACTGCTTGTCCTTGACAAGCTACTAAATTTGTCATAAAAAGGACTGCCACAAAACAAATTACTATTTTCTTTATTTGTTTCATTCATTTTCCCCCTTTTTCCCCCTTAATGATTAATAACTTTACTAATGAATTGTTGTGCTCTTTCGTCCTCTGGTTTTTCAAAGAATTTATTAACATCACGACTGTCTTCTAATACTTGTCCTTCAGCCATGAAAACAACACGATCCGCTACTTCCTTCGCAAATCCCATCTCGTGTGTTACAACAATCATTGACATTCCATCACGAGCTAATTTTTTCATTACTCCTAAAACATCACCAATTGTTTCTGAATCTAGTGCAGAAGTGGGTTCATCAAATAGTAATACCTCAGGATTCATCGCTAAACCACGAGCTATTGCAATACGTTGACGTTGTCCACCAGAAAGCATCGAAGGGTATGAATCTTTTTTATCATACATGTCTACTTGTTTTAATAACTTCTCAGCTGTTTTAATCGCTGTTTCTTTATCTTGTTTTAGCACTTTAATAGGTGCTAACGTAATATTTTCTAATACTGTTTTATTTGGATATAAATTGAAATGTTGGAAAACCATTCCAATATTTTTTCGTATCTCCGTTAATTTAACTTCTTTACTTGCAATATCTTGGCCATTTACTAATAAATGTCCCTTAGAAATTGTTTCTAATCCGTTAATACAGCGTAACATTGTGCTCTTACCTGAACCTGAAGGACCGATAACAACAACAACTTCTCCTTTTTCAAAAGATAAGTTAATATCTTTTAGCGCATGAAATTTTCCGTAGTGTTTTTCTACATTTTTAAACTCTATCATTGACATATTTTTACTACTCCTATACTGAATTTCACCAAAATTAAATCAACCTTAATTTTGCGTAATAAAAGAATTATACACTAAAAATGATTTATTTGCAAAAAAGACGATATAGGTTTTATAAAAATATGTATCAAATTCGAAAATATTTTTATAATATTTCGTAAAAAGCTAAAAATATACATATTTTTTGTTTCTAACAGATTTGTGTTAAAAATATCTGTTTTTTTTATTATATTTCAGGTTCATCCAAGGTTCTTTCGCTATGATATATTTGTTAGCTAACAACATATAGGAAGGAGAATAGAATATGAATATGTTGAAAGATTCAATGAATAAAGGAATTGTAGTCGTTGGTTTAGCAGTTGCTATTTTATTAGGTATTGGATATATTATCAATACAAATAATGCAGTATATGCAGAGGGGAAAAATTCTCCAGAGCTAAAACAGGAAACAACTATTGAGCCTTTAGATACTACGAATTCTAGTATCGAAAAGGATACAGGAGAAGGCATAGAAATAAATGTTACTGATGCAGATTTGGAGAAGGAATATTCTACAATTATTGAAAGTGTTGATGGCGTAAATCGCCATTCATTTGATGATGGAAAAACTTGGATTGATGGACTTCCAGAAGGTGTGGAAGTAAAATAATCTATTTTAATACACAGTAAAAAATATGTTATACTGCAGTAAAGGGGAATACGCCTTTACTGCAATTTTACTAGGGAGAAAAGATATGAGAGTATTGATGGTAGAAGATGAAAAATATATAGCTAAGGCTGTAGGCGAAGTGTTACGAAAAAATCACTATACAGTAGATTTAGTGTATGATGGCATTACAGGATTAGATTACGCAATGAGCGATATCTATGATATTCTAATTTTAGATATTATGTTGCCAGGTATGGATGGATATCATATTGTTGAGGAATTACGTAAACATCAGATTGCTACACCTATTATTTTGTTGACAGCTAGAGGTGAGATTAGTGATAAAGTCCGTGGGTTGGATCTAGGTGCCGATGATTATTTAGCGAAACCTTTTCATAGCGCTGAATTATTAGCTCGAATGCGAGCTATTGGAAGAAGAAAAGAACAAATTGTAGATAATAATTGTATATCATTTGGAGATTTTATCTTATATCCTCATACATTAATGCTCCATAAAAATAACAAACAAATAAAATTAACTTTAAAAGAAGCACAAGTATTAGAATATTTAATACATAATAAAAATCATATTATTTCTAAAGATAAGATTATTGAAAAAATTTGGGGATATGATTCCCATGAAGAAGATAATCATGTTGAATCACATGTCTCTTTGGTTCGTAAAAAAATGAAACAACTAAATATTTTCATCTCTATAACAACAGTACGTGGAGCTGGATATACATTAATTGAAAAAAAGGAAGTAGATAACAATGTTTAAGAAACTAAGGAATCGCTTTATGCTTCTTATTATGGTTATTATTACTATCGTGATGCTTGTTTCATTTAGTATTATCTATATAATGACAGAAAAAAATATGCATTATGAAGATCAAAAAGTGTTAGATGGAATAGTAGAGAAGAGTATCCTTTCATCTATTGATGAGGGTTTAGCTGCCAATGAGACGACAGAAGAAGCTAGTAATCAATTTTCTTTTAGTCTAAATGAATCGGATTCAGGAACTTCTTTTGTTGCAGAGATATATGATTTGGATAGTATTGATAATATGGAAACTGGTAATGATATTGAAAAAGCCGGATATTATGATGGAATAAAATATGCTTTAGAAAATGAAGAAGAAACAACAGTGACAATCAATAATAGAAGTTGGATGTATAAAGTCACTACATTACCTATCAATGGTTCACAAATTACAATAACCAATCCCTATAACTTTGTTATTGAAGATTATCCAAGTATTAAAGAAACCTATAAACTTGTTGTATTTTTTGAAATAACTTCAACATCAACAAACTTAAATGATTTATTATATACATTAGGTGCAGTTGGTATTGTTATGCTCATTGTTATTTTTGGTATTAGCTTTTATTTCTCTAATAAAGCAAGGATACCAATTAAAAAATCATGGAAAAAACAAAGGCAGTTTGTCGCTGATGCTTCACATGAATTAAAAACACCATTATCAATCATAATGTCTAATTACGATGTGAGATAGTACTGAATCAAAAAGAAACAGTAGAAAGTCAAAAAGATTGGCTTGATTATATGAAAGTTGGAATGGATCGTATGGGAATCTTAATACAGGATTTATTAGCACTTACTCGCGTTGAGGAAGAAGCAACATCTGTTTTAAAAAGTAAAATAAATATTAGTGATTTAGTTATTGATACAAGTGAATTGATGGAGTCAGTAGCTTTAGAAAAAGGATTAGAATTTAATTATGATGTGGATTCTAATATTATGATAGAAAGTAATTCTGAAATATGGAAAAGTATTATCACAATTCTATTGGACAATGCGATTAAATATACAGAGGATAATAAAGATATTACAATTAGTTTAAAAGAAGATAAGAAGAAAGTATATTGTAGTATACAAAATTATGGTCACTTACTTACAAAAGAAGAATCAAATAGAATCTTTGATCGATTTTATCGTATTGACGCTTCTAGAAGTAAAGAAGTTGAAGGACATGGATTAGGACTTTCTTTAGCTAAGACATTAGTTGAACAAATAGAAGGAAGGATTCATGTTGAAAGTTCTATTTCTAATGGTAATATCTTTACAATTATTATAGAGAAATAATAGATTCTAGTAATTGTAGAAACATATTTTTCACAATAATAAAAAATACATATATTTACTTTTTTATGTTGACCTTTTTAGTACTAGATGATATCATATATATGACATTAAAGAACAGAAAGACGAAAAGAGGCGGTTGCACCCGCCTCTTTTCTATGGAAGTTTGGCATTAAAGAACAATGTCAATAAAGTCTAATCGTCAAAGAAATCTTTAAGTATCACTAATATAATGATTAGTGTGATTAAATATTCCATATCATTATTCTTTTATGAACTATTCTCTAATAGTCAAACTTCCTGATACCTCAGTTAATTTTGACATATATCAAACCTCCATGGTTAGTAGGACATTTATATGTCCTACTATAATCTACGATTTAGAAAAGATATTTACTTTTTATTATTGAAAATATAATACTAAATTTAGATATATTGTTGTTTACATATAAACTAGAATTGGGATAAGATAATGATATAGAGATGAGGAGGGTTTATACTATATGACTACACTAATAGAAAAGATAAATTCTGCACCTCAACAACCAGGATGTTATTTGTATAAAAATGATGTTGGTCATATCATCTATGTTGGTAAAGCCAAGAATATCCGTAATCGAGTTCGCCAATATTTTCAACCCTCTGCAATTCTTGACAATCCTAAAATACAAGCGCTAGTACGAGCTATTAAGGATGTAGAGTTTAGAGTGACAGATACGGAATTGAATGCATTAATCTATGAATATCAATTAATAAAACAACATAAACCGTGGTACAATTCTCAATTTATACGTGAATTACAACATCCATTAATTCGTATTACTATGGAAGATACATTACCTACTTTTACAATAGTTTCCAAAAAAGAATCAGTAAAGAGTATCTATATTGATTGTTTCTCAAATGAGGAAAATGCGAAGGAAACAATTGAATTAATGAACGCTATTTGGAAAAT
>JBKEBJ010000487.1:0-1909 GCA_047973105.1 Coprobacillaceae bacterium
TCTCAACAGATACCAATGGGGATATACTAAATATTGGCATGGAGGTTTCAAATAAACCAAATGAAATTAGTGAAGCAGAGGCTTATGAAATAAGCGATAATTTAATTATTCATCCTTCAAACTTTAATGAAGATGAAGTTATTAAAGATAATAGAAGTGATAAAACAAACCCTTCTAATATTATTCGTATAAAAGAAGATAGAATAATTATTTTGGATTACGAGGAAGAAGAACTTAAAATTGTTTCTGTTGTTGCTAAAAAAGAAGATACTGGCTTAGCTTACGATGTAGAGTTTTATGTAACAGATGAGCCTAAAGGCGTTCAACTTTACAATATTTCAACTTATGCGAATAAAAGTTTAGTAAGTAGTGCAATACAAGCACAGGATTTACTAAATAACAATATAATCAAGCAAACGAATCTCATTAAAAAATTACCATCTTTACCAGAAACAATACCTCTAGTTGTTACAATTAAAGGGAATGGTTTTATTACGCTAGATGGAACAACAATTGCAGCTTTAGATGTCGAGGACGATGGTACACGTACTGTAACTTATGACATTCCAAAAACGGCATTTAGTACAACTGGCCAAAAAGTAGGCGTTAAATCTTTAAGTGGACGTTTCTTAAGTTATGACTTTATAATAAATACTGAAATTCCACAACCTGAAATTGTAAGATTTGAATTTAGAGCTGAGGATAATGCTGTTGATGCAGCAAAATCTGGTTCACCAGCAAAAAACTTGACTCCAGTTACTCTAAAAAGCTACATCAATCAACAGGAAGTATATTATTCGCAACAATCTTCAACTAGTTCTTCTTATACTCTTACTTCCACAAAATCAATTGGAAGAGATGCTGATACTACAAATTATAATTATGATAATTATGTTCCACAATACTTTCCGATGTTTATGAATAGTTCTGTCTGGAATTCGGGAGGCGCAGCTTCTACGTTACTAGGGACAAGAAATAACAATGTAACAGGTTATTACTCAACTATTACAACACCATTAAATGCTGCTACAGGTCAGTATTATCCAGAATATAATGTTGATACGAACAAAAGGGGTTACTATGTAGCTACAGTAACATTTAAGGGAACAGCATTATATGGTCCTACTGGGTACTCTTTAACTGAATTTGGTGGTGCAGCGAATGGTGTACAACGTATTAATATACCAGAATCTGAAAGAAAGAAATTAAATGGTCTTGAAGAAGTTAGCGTGAAAGTTACTATTATAGAGAATGAATCATATAGTGGTAATGTGAATATGCTAGATGGTGAAGAACTTGAAGATGGGGAAACAGTTACACCAAGCATAATTACAAAAACAAATGTTCCTACTTATACTAATTTTACAAATTATTTTAATACACGTAATAAATATCAACCATCATTTACAGTTACAACTGGTACAGAATATCCTTCTAATAGCGTGCAGGCTAATAATCCAAAACCTGCAGAACCTCCTGCATCGGTTTCAGGGGAAAAAAGATATATATTTTCTTTTGAACGAGAACCAAAATATCCTAATCCTACTTATCTAGAAACTGCTTTTAATAGACAAAGTGAAAAGATGGGTAATAGTAATGCCCATACAAGAATAAATACTACATTACAAGCGTCAGGTTTAATGCGAGTTTGGGTAGATGGATATGAAAATGGCTCATGGGTAGGAGGAAGTATTCGAGAAGATATTTCAGGAGATGTTGTAGTAACTATTCCTTATGATGAGTATGACCAAGCAGTGGCAAACGGAATAGACTTAAATGCAACAGTCTATGGAAAAAGACTAGTAGTTGAACCATTTTACCAACTAAGCGATACTAGTGCAAGTGGTAGTAAAGGAGATAATAAAAGTTATTTTGATTTAGAAAACACCTTAAAAAATATTAAGATTGA
>JBKEBJ010000022.1:0-21814 GCA_047973105.1 Coprobacillaceae bacterium
AATCTTTTTCATTTTTCTCTCCTTCATTTTAACACTTTGATTCTATATTATCACATTTTGTTAGTATTTGGTACTTCATTATAAAAGAGCTAATAATTTAGTACTAAAAAAGAATCTCCATGAGATTCTTATCTTTCTTTCGCTAATAAAATCAATTTGTCTATTAAATCCGAATATGAAATTCCAAAATCTTCTATTAGTTGTGGGTACATAGAAATCTTAGTAAAACCTGGTAATGTATTTATTTCATTTAAATATATTTTATTTGTTTGTTTGTCCAAGAAAAAATCCACTCTACTTAATCCATGACCATCTACTGCTTTAAATACACGAATCGCATATTCTCGAATTTTTTCTTGCATATCATTATCTACCAAAGCTGGTATACATGTCTTACTTTCTTCATCCTCATACTTAGATTCAAAAGTATAAAACTCGCCATGAGGCATAATTTGTCCAACACGAGAAACAATTGGCTTATCATTACCTAATACAGCGCATTCTAATTCAATACAATCGACACATTTTTCAACAACTATTTTACGATCATATTTGGCAGCTTCTTGTAATTTATCCATTAATGTATCTTTCGTATCTACTCGATAACATCCTACTGAAGAACCGGAATTACTTGCTTTAATAAAACAAGGGTATCCTAGTGTACTAGCGATAGCTGCTTCAATATCTGTACTTTCTTCAAATTCATTATTTACTACTACTAATTTTCCATCATAACATTTCTTTATATATAAAGAAGGCACTTGTGGAATATTAGCTGTTTCTAATATTTTTTTAGTATATATTTTATCCATTGATACACTAGAACTAAGAACTCGACAACCAACGTATGGTAAATTAGCTAATTCAAACAAACCTTGAATTGTACCATCTTCTCCATATAGTCCATGTAATACAGGAAACGCTATATCCATACTTTGTAATAATCCATATGCATCTGTAACCTTAGTACTGTTATCTAGCCAAGTATCTTTTGTTAGATCTTCTTGATTGGCATCTAAGTAATACCATTTTCCATCTTTATCAATACCAACTACTGTTAGATCATATTTATCTCTATTCAAATTACTCAACACTGATGTACAAGACATTCTAGATACAATGTGTTCACTAGACTGTCCACCACATAATACTAATAGCTTTTCTTTCATGATAATTTCTCCTTCAAACTTTCAACAACTTCCTTAACTTTCATCCCATTTGATCCCTTACATAAGATAATATCACCATTCTCTAAGTTATCATCCAAATATTCTATTACTTCTTGGTTCGATGCAAACCATAGGGCATTTTGCATACCTGCATCTTTTGCACCCTGTTGAATATATTTCGCATCTTGTCCTACACAAACCAAAATATCTATATCCTTAGAACCAACATAATTACCTACTGATAAATGTAATTCTTGAGCGAATTCACCCATCTCTAACATATCAGCTAACACACATATTTTTCGTCCTTGATGATTAGATAGTACATCAATACTTGATTTCATTGAATCTTCACTCGCATTATATGTTCCATCAATAACTTTAATATCATTTTTCAATATTAATGTATCCATTCTGTTTTTGGTAAGTTCAAAATCATGAATTCCTTTAATACAAAGTTCTAAAGGTATATCTAATTGTTTCCCAACAGCTATCGCCAATAATGCATTAATAACAAAATGTTCTCCTGGTACTGGTACATGTACCATCACCTCTTTACCATCTACTAACACTTTAAAGTCACTAGTATCATCACTTAACACAATATCTTTAGCCATTATATCACCACTATTTGTACCTACTCGAAGAATCGAAACATCAGCTAAGCTAGTTTGATGTAACATGTCATTATCATCATTAACAATCAAAATACCATCCTTCATTCCATCTACTATTTCTAATTTTGCTTTTAAGATATTTTCACGACTTCCTAATTCTCCAATATGGGCGGTTCCTACATTTGTTATAACTGCAATATCTGGATTCGCAATTTTTGATAATAGGGAAATCTCTTGTAAATGATTCATTCCCATTTCTAAGATTAAAACATCCTCATCTTGATATCGTAATATTGTTAATGGTAAACCAATTTCATTATTATAATTACCTAATGTTTTTAATGTTTTATATTTTTGGCTTACAACACTATAAATCATATCTCTAGTACTTGTTTTCCCTACACTACCCGTAACTCCTACTACTTTCATATCATGCGTCGTTCGTATATAGTGCGCTAATTGTTGTAATGCCTTAAGCGTATCTTGAACTTGTATTACAATCTTGTCTGCATATTCAATAGTATGACTAGTAAATGTGGCGACAGCACCATTAGAAAATGCAGAATCGATAAAATCGTGTCCATCATGATTTTCACCAATAATAGGAACATATAAATATCCGTCACTTGCATTTCTACTATCTTGTGTAACACCAACTATTTCAGCCTCTAAACTTCCAGAACACAATACCCCATTAGTTGCCTTTACTATCTCATATACTTTCATAATCACTTTCCTCTTCTATACATATGATGAATGATGACCTTATATATTCAGTCATCATTCCATGTTTATTTAAAAGTCATACATACCTTCATTATCTTCATAATCATCAAATCCATCATCCCAATCATCATAACTATCATCCCAGTCATCATAATCATTAGACAATGTATAATCCTTTACTAAAAATGCACAATTCCCATCTGTATCTAATATATAAACAGAACAATTTTTTCCATCTGGAATCCAACAAACGATGTATTCACCTAACATTTGTGTATAATAAACACGTTTATCAAAGATATCTTTTTCTTCATCAACAAGTGTTATCTTATTGTAATAGGTATCCCAATTAACTACTTCATCATTAACATATAATAGTTCAGTAACAGATTCTTTTTTTATATCATTGTGTTCTTTAGTAACAACATCATAACTTTTTATCGTACTATCATGATAATAGTATAAATTTGTCCCATCATAATTCATTGTCGATATTTCCCCGGAAATAATAACTTCATCATTTTGTCCATCTAAATCCATACGGTGAATACCGCTTTCTTCACCTTGTTCCATTACATAATAAATACTGTTCTTTTCTTTATCAATGAATGTTTGATAAGTTACAACATCATTTAGTTTTACATCTTCTTTTGTTTCTAAATTATAACTATGAAGTGTTTCATTATCCCCATCACTTTGGTAGTACACAATACCATCAACATGTTGTGGATAAAATACATTTTTTATTAATTCTTCTTTTTCCTCTGTTTTTAAATTCATACGATAATACGTATCATCTATATCTGTATAATAAAGATACGTTTCATCTACATAAATATATGTTACATTGTCTTTAATAATGACTTCTTCTTTTTCAAAATCATTATTATAAGCTATTACCCCTTTTATTGTAGCTACATACATTGTGCCATCATAATAACAAACATAACCACCAGTATTGATATTGCTTTGTTGTTGAAATAGAGTTACTTCTTTACTAATTTTAAAATCTTCAATATCTGCATTATCTATTTCTTCACTTGTTTTATTTTCTTTTTCTGAATCTTTTGTTTTACGTTCAGTCTTTGATGAACTTGCAGAGTTACTATACTTTTCACTTACATACATTCCTAATAGTGTGGATACTAGTAATAAAGCAATACTAACAGTCCAAATAATAGGATTTCTAAAATAATTAGTATAATTCTTCTTAGTATCTGTTGTTGAATTTTCCCATTGCATTCCAGCCACTACATTCTCTGGAATAATATCAGTATTTTCTTTAGTGACTTCTTCGATAGACTTTTCTTGATCAATAGTATCAATTTCCTGAATACTTTCCTCAACAGGGTCTATTGTTTCTATGGGCTCTGAAGTTTCAACTACTTCATCTTGTTCTTCATTTTTAACAGACTGAACATTTGGTTTACTTATTGCAGTAGTTCTTCTAGTACCACAGTTTTGACAAAACATTTGTTCATCTGTAAATTCTGTATTACAATTGGCACAATACTCTACTTTATCTTTTATTACTTCTTTTCCACAATGTGGACAAAAAGAATATTCATCTTCCATTTCTTTATTACAATATTTACATTTCATATCTTCACCTACTTAATATCCTTATTTTAGCATAAACAAAAACATAAAAAAAGAAAGTTAAAACTTTCTTTTATATTATTATTTATCATCATCAACAATTTTATAATCAACATCTATAACATCATCATTATTTTGTCTATGTGATGTTGTATCTTGATGGTAGTATTGTTGTTTTTTTTCTTGTGGTCGTTTTTGGAATTCTTTATTAAAGTCATCCATTTGTTTGCGATATAAATATTTACGTATCATTGACATGATAACTAAAATAGCAATAATAACCCAAGTAAACGGACTAAATAGCACATTTAGTAGTAAACTAACAATTACAAAGATTATTAATATCGCAATAATTATATAATACACTGGCATTGTTCTTCTCCTTACCTATTTCTTACACTATAGCTTGATATTATGAATTAAAAGTGAACAGTTCTTTCTCACTAACGTTAAATCCATTCGCTATTTTCTCTATGGATTGTAATGATATATTTCGTCTACCTCTTTCTACATCAGAAATATAGTTTTTTGATAAGCCACAACGAAAAGCTAATTCTTCTTGGGATATTTTTTGAATCATCCGTAATTCTTTAATTTTTCGTCCAAACCGTAACTCAATTTTTTCCATAAGTTTCACTCTCAATCAAACGAAGTCTTTTTGCTTCATCACTTATTTTCTTTAAACGATGATGTAATCCTGACTTACTAATTCTTTCCCCAGTTTCTTCGAAATATACGACTGATAACTCCAACAAACTTAATTCTGGATATTTTAAACGAACCCTCGCAACTCGCTGTGTTTTTTCATCCATCATCTCTAATCCTAAAAACATCTCTATTACATGGATATCCTCCACTTGTTTGTTAGCAGTTGTTAGAGTCTTCATTTCATTCGCTATATCACAATTATTCCAACGATTAACTGTGTTTGACATATTACGATCAATCCTAGTTCCTTCAAAATTCATGACAGACTGACTCGCACCTATCGCTCGTAAGAAATCTCCTATCTTCTCTGAAGATTTTAAATATACTACATATTTATTTCGTCGCTTAATTACTTTTGCATGTAAATCAAAGCGATTCATCACTTCTTCTATAAAATTCGCATATTCTTCTTCATTTACAGAAAGTTCTAAATGGTAATTTGATGTTTCTGGATTATTAACACTACCACTTGATAAAAAAGCTCCTGCCAAATACGCTCTTTTACAACACTCTTTTTCTAATAACTTCTCATCAGGAACTGTCGTAAAACCAAGACCTGACATTAAAGATAAATCATCTAATATTTCTCTACCTTTTGTTACTTTTAATATATATACATTATTTTTCTTTAATTTCATTTTACGAGAAACTAAGAATTCAATTTCAGGTTGATATATTTCTTTTAACATCTTATGAACCTTTGAAGCTATCTTAGCGTTTTCAGTACGAATTGTTAGTGATAGTCCTTTTTGGTTCAAAGACAGTGTGCCATTAATTTTTATAATGGCACTCAACATTGCTTTACTACAACAAATATTAAAATCATTAAATACAACTTCTTCTTTTACTTCTCTTGAAAAAGAAACTTTCATCTTTAATGATCTGCGTCACGATGCAGACGATGCACTTGATATTTACTAGCATAATGATCTGCGAAATAATTAGTTAATGTTACTGAACGATGTTGCCCACCAGTACATCCAATCCCAATAATCACATGCATGCGTCCTTCTTCTTCATATTGTTGTAATAAGTAATCTAGTAATGTTGTCATTTTATCTACAAATACCTTTGTTTCCTCTTTCTCCATAACGTAATCATACACATCTTTATCATTTCCTGTATGAGTACGTAATTCCTCAATATAGAAAGGGTTAGGTAAGAAACGTACATCAAATAATAAATCTGCATCTTTTGGTACTCCATGCTTATAACCAAAAGAAACAAAACTTACTCTAAAAGCATCTACTTTACCTTTATGAAAATATTCTTCTAACATATTTTGAAAACTTGCGAATTTTAGTTTTGTCGTATCAATAGTAATATTAGCTAATTTAGAAATCGGTACTGCTAACCTTCTTTCAAATTCAATTGCTTCTAACAAAGATGCTGCTCTATTTGATATTAATAATGGATGTGATCTTCTTGTTTCTTTATAACGTTTTAATAATATCTCATCACTACACTCTAAAAAAACTACAGATAATGATATCCAATCCATATTCGATAATAGGCGAATGGCTTTAATTGCATCATTTAATCCTACTGCCATAGCAATTTTTTGATACTTCGTTTCTTGTTTTAATAACTCTCCAAATTCATTTAATAATGCAATCGGATAATTATCCATACAACTAAACGCCATATTTTCAAAAACTGCCATTGCACTTGTTTTTCCTGCACCAGACATTCCGGTAACAATCACAACTTGTATTTTATCCATTTTCTCACCCCTTTATATATATTTTAACAAAAAACCAACCATGAGTGTACCTTTTTGCGTAAAAAAATCACAAAAGGAATAGATTTATCTATTCCCCTTATAGTATTTTCTATATTTCTTTTGCATAAGCTGCCATTTCTTGACCAGCAATAGCACCATCATTTGTTGCAGTCACTACTTGACGTAATGTTTTTGTGCGGACATCTCCTGCTGCATAAATACCTGGCATTCTGGTTTCCATTTTTTCATTTGTTTCAATGTACCCAGTTGCATCCGTAATTCCTAAATCTTTAATAAAGTCTGTCATTGGGTCTAGTCCAACAAATGGGAAGATAGCATTCACTGCAATTTCTTCTACTTCTCCAGTTTGACTATTTTCCAACCCTAATCCTTTTACTTTATTATCTGCATCTATAATATGATGAGGTTTTCTTAAAAAATGAATTTCTATTTTATCATTTTTAGTTACTTTATCTTGAACAATCTGATCTGCTCTAAAGACATCACGACGTACAATTAAATGTACTTTAGATGCGAATTTAGTTAAGTAATCTGCCTCTTCTAAAGCAGAATTCCCTCCACCAGTTACTGCAACTTCTTCATCTTTAAAGAATGGTCCATCGCAGACAGCACAGTATGAAACTCCTCGTCCTGTTAATTCACCTTCCTTATCCAAGCCCATTTTTCTTTCTTTAGTTCCTGTCGCAATTAATATTGCTTTTGCTTCTAATGTCTCGTCTGTAGTAATAACTTCTTTATGTGTTTTGTGATTCACAATTTTAGTAACTTCACCATATTTGTGCTCTCCACCAAAAGATAAAGCATGTTCATACATTTGATAAGCTAATTCTGGACCAGCCATTTTCTTTTGTCCTGGCCAGTTCTCTATTTCTGCACTAACATTTAATTTACCTCCAGGTGCTCCTGCTTCTAACAATAACACTTTGGCGCCAGCACGTGAGGCATATAAACAAGCAGTTAAACCTGCTGGTCCACCACCAATGATTATAATATCATACATAGTATCACTCTCCTATTTCTTTTATAAAATCTAATATTTCAGACATTTCATCAATTAATAAATCTGGTTCTAATTTTGCCATTTCTTGATATCCTTTTGCTGCCCATTTTACACCAATGGTATATACTCCAGCATTCTTTCCAGCTTGAATATCCGTTATATTATCACCAATCATTACTGCTTTATCCACACGTAATTCTTTCATAGCCTTATATATTCCTTCTGGATTTGGTTTTGTAGTCTTTACATCATCTAATCCTACAACACTATCAAAGTATTTTGTTAAATCAAATAAGTCTAATCCAATATGAGCTACATGATTAGCTTTTGTTGTTACAATAGCTAATGGGTATCCTTCTTTCTTTAATGTCTCCAATGTTTCTACCACTGTTGGATATATTGTTACATACTCTTCATGTTTAGCATGATTAAACTCACGATAATATTCTATTAATTCATCCACTATCTTAGAATCAAAAAATCTTTCAAATGAGTCTTTTAAAGAAGGTCCTAGAAAAGATAGTAACTCTTCCTTAGATAAAGTATATCCTGGTTTATATTTTCTAAAAACATATTTAAAACTTTCGAATATTAATTCTTCCGTATCTAATACTGTTCCATCTAAATCAAATAAAATCCCTAATTTTCTATTCATGATTACCTCCAATATACTATAGTATAACAAATTCAAACTAAGAAACAAAACGAAATGACATGTTACATATATTTTTATTATTATATGGTATAATAAAAGTGAAGATAGGAGGTTATAACAATGGACAAACGACAAAAGTGGACAATTATTATTTCTATCACAAGTATCATTATATTAAGTGGAATGGTGTATTATATTCTTAATCGTTAACACACATCATTATAATAAAGCAGTAAGCTATAAAAACGTAAGATGAAACTTACGTTTTTATTATTTCTATTCTTCCTAATAACTTTTAATATATTTAATCTACTAAGTATGTATTTCTAACATTACTTTGATATCCATTGTTTTTAAAAACTGTAATAAGTACTAATGCAAGTGTCATCATGATAACTGTTGATATAGTATTAATCATAATTGTTTCATTAACAATAAATGACCCATGACCAACATTCATTAAGCAATGAAATAATGCACAAAGCCAAACACTTTTAGTAATACGTGATATTGCGCCTAATAAGAAAGCAAACCCAAACATATAAATGATATAAGAAATGGGATTCATTTTACTTTGTTCAGATCCATTAATTAAAAATAAGGGAAGATGCCAAGAAATCCAAATACATCCTGTAATGAAAGATGCTAAGAAAAATGATAGTCTTTTTTCTAATTGTAGTTGTAGATTGCGCCAGCCAAGTTCTTCTAATCCACCACCAAACATCATTACAGGAATCGCCAATATTGTAATATATACAGGTAATCCTAAAGTGATTTCATTTAGTAATAGTGGTGTAATATAGAATGAAAGGCACGAAACTAATAACATAATATAAAATATTGGTGGTTGTCTAAAGTGTAGAATATCTTTAACAATCATTTTTATTGTTAAATTTGAGTTAGACATTTTATATCGTATTCCAAAGATTGAAGGAGACCATGCTCCTAATAAATATAATAACATCGATATTGGTGTACCATATTTCAAGTATCCAAATTGATTAGCGATAATGATGCTCCACCAACAACCATGTGATAGTAAGAAAGTAAAGAATAAATATTTTTTTATTGACATTTTCATAAATGTATCCCCTTAGTATTAGTATTAAATTATCTATACTTATACTCTAAACTATGGTGAAACCCCCAGGTCAATACCATTTATGAATTTATTCAAAAATATATTGAAATCAAAATTATTATTCTATCTTGATGCTTTAATATAAACAAAAAATGTCATCATAATTATGACAACACTTTTATTATATTATTCTATTTGTCCCTGCATTACAGGTTTTCCTTTTTTAATACACCAAACAATTCCTACAATACCAACTATCACAAAAACAATAGATGTTAGTTGAGCTGTTCTAAGCCCCATAAAGTATAAACTATCTAAACGTAATCCTTCAATAAAATATCTTGTAATTCCATACCAGATAAAATAACTAAAGAATAATGTTCCTTGTTTCTTCTGAAACTTACGTATTATGAAATATATTAATAAAAAGCCAATTACATTACATATTGATTCATATAAGAAAGTTGGATGATAATATTGACCACCAATATACATTTTATCAATAATAAACTCTGGTAGATGCAATCCTTTTAAGAAGTCTAGACTAACAACACCACCATAAGCCTCTTGATTGAAAAAATTCCCCCAACGCCCAAATGCTTGTGCAATTAATACTCCAGGTAGTATGGCATCTCCTGCAAAAAAGAAGTCAATATCATGTTTCTTAAAGAACCACCAACTATAGGCAATTCCAGCAACGATTCCCCCTTGAATCGCTAAACCACCATTTCTAAACATAATAATATCTATTAAATCATCACGATATAGTTCATTAAACATAAAGATAACATACCAAATACGTGCTCCAATTACACCAGTAATTAAAACACCAAAGAAATAATCAGATAATATTTCTTTATTATATCCATGTTTCTTAAATTTATATTGGCCAATTAAATACGCAATAAATGCTCCAAGAATAATACACACTGCATACCATTGAATAGATAATGGGCCTAATTTTATAAATGTTTTTCCATCAGGAAATAGTGCCATAACTTACTCCTTATTCTTATCGATATTTTTTAAGATTCTTTCTACAAATTCTTTACTTGAATCAATCCCTGAATCACGTAAACGCATATTCATAACTGCTGATTCAATAATGACTGACATACTTCTACCACTAGTTACTGGTACAACCATCTTTGGTATTTGAACACCTAAGATTTCTTCAGTCGCATCATTTTCTTCAACACCAATACGTGTGTATTCACGAGATGGAACCCAACGATCTAATTGAATAATCAAATCTACTTTATCTTTTTCTAAAATAGAGCTAATACCAAACATCTTCGATACATCAATAACACCAATACCACGTATTTCTAATAAATTCGTTAATACTTCTGGTGCTTTACCAACAATACTTTGACCTAAATGGTATAACTCAACTGCGTCATCAGCTACTAATAAATGACCTCTTTTAATTAACTCCAAAGCAATTTCTGATTTACCAATTCCACTAGCGCCTTTAATTATAACACCTTTTCCATAAATATTTAAAAATACTCCATGAATCAATGTTTCTGGTGCTAACGCTTCATCTAAAATACTTGATAATTCAACAGAAACACGCCCTGTCGCAACTTCCGTAATAAATACTGGAAAGTTCCTCTCTGTAGCGATTTCTTTTAGAATTGGTGGACAAGGATTGTCTTTAGCGATAATAATACATGGTGTTTCATCATCTAAGATACAAGGAAATATTTCTCTCTGACGTTCATCGCTCATTTCTTCAATAAACGCTGTTTCTTTATTTCCTAATACAACAACACGGCGAAAATCACTGTGTTTAAAGAATCCAGCTAATTCAAATCCTGGTCGATTAATCTCTGAAAGATAAATTGGTCTTTGTAATGCTTTTTCATCCCCTGTTACCTGTACGTACTCTGTTTTTCCGTCTAGTAACTTTTCTACTGTAATTGACTTTGTCATATATATTCCTCCTTATAATAGTTGTTTTAAGAAGTATCCTGTGTGGCTTTCTTCACAAGCCGCTATTTTCTCTGGTGTTCCGGTCGCTACAATAGTTCCTCCGCCATCTCCACCTTCTGGACCTAAATCAATGATATGATCGGCCACTTTTATAACATCTAAATTATGTTCAATAATAATTACTGTATCTCCTTGCATAACAATGCGTTTTAATACATCTATTAGCCTAGCAACATCATGACTGTGTAGCCCAGTTGTTGGCTCATCCAAAATATATACTGTTTTACCAGTTGCTTTCTTTTGAAGTTCACTCGCTAATTTAACCCTTTGTGCTTCTCCACCAGATAAAGTAGTGGCACTTTGTCCTAACTTAATATATCCTAATCCAACATCATGTAATGTTTGAAGTTTAGATTTTATCTTTGGTAGATTTTCAAAGAAATCAACAGAATCTTCTATTGTCATTTCTAAAACATCATGAATATTCTTTTCTTTATATAGTACTTGTAGTGTTTCATCATTATATCTTTTACCTTCACATTGTTCACAAGGAACATATACATCTGGTAAGAAGTGCATTGATATTTTCTTTACTCCATCACCTTGACAGGCTTCACAACGACCACCTTTAACATTAAACGAGAAACGCCCTTTATCATAGCCACGCATTTTAGCCTCATTTGTTTTCGCAAACAAATCACGGATATCATCAAATACTCCTGTGTATGTTACTGGATTCGAACGTGGTGTTCTTCCAATTGGATCCTGTGACACTTCAACAACTTTATCAATGTGTTCTAATCCTTTAATAGCACGATGTTTTCCTGGTTTTAATTTAGAACGATATACACTCGCCATTAAAGCCTTTCCTAAAATTTCATTAACTAATGTTGATTTTCCACTACCACTAACGCCTGTGACTACAGACATTGTACCTAACGGGAATTTAACACTAATATTCTTTAAATTATTGGCCTGTGCACCCAATACTTGAAGTGTTTTTCCATTACCTTTACTACGTTTTTTAGGAACCTCTATCCCCATTTTACCAGATAAATACTGTCCTGTAATAGAATCTTCACAATCCATAATATCTTGTGGTGTTCCTAAAGCAATAACTTCTCCACCATGAACACCAGCTCCAGGTCCAATATCAACAATAAAATCACTAGCGCGCATTGTATCTTCATCATGTTCTACAACAATAACACTATTTCCTAAATCACGAATATCTAGTAATGTTTGAATTAATTTATTGTTATCTCTTTGATGTAAACCAATAGATGGTTCATCTAATACATATAGTACACCTGTTAATTGTGAGCCAATTTGTGTAGCCAGACGAATACGCTGTGCTTCACCACCAGATAATCCTCCAGCTCTTCTTGATAGAGTTAGATATCCTAACCCAACATTATTTAAGAAACCTAGTCGATCATTGATTTCTTTTAAAATTAATTGCGCTATTTTTTGTTCATATTCTGTAAGTTCTAATTTACCTAAGAATTCTAATGCTTGTGCAATTGACATATCGGTAAATTCACTAAGATTTAATCCACCAACACGAACACTTAATACTTGTTCATTTAATCTTCTACCATTACATGTTGGGCATGTATGTTCAGCCATAAAAGAAGCATACCATTCTTTTGACCAAGAAGATGTTGTTTCTTCATATCTTCTTGTAATTAATGTTTTAACTCCTTCAATAACTCTTGTTGTTTTACTAATATTCCCTGAACTTGAAACAAGTTCATAAGAGATTGGTTTATCTGAACCATATAATATAACTTTTAACTCTTTTTTAGTAAAGTCTTTTAATGGTTTATCTAAATCTATTTTATAGTGTTTACATAAGATTAAGAATCTTTGCCATTCAATTCGATCTGTTCCTACTGATGTTTTAAAATAGCGAAGACCACCTTCATTAATACTTAAATTCCAATCTGGTATTAATAAATCATCATCAACCTCATTCTTTATTCCAATCCCACGACAATCAGGACAAGCGCCTAAAGGATTATTAAAAGAGAATAATCTAGGTTCTAGTTTTGGAACGCTAAATCCACAAATTGGACAAGCTAAATGTTCAGAAAACAAAGCTTCCTCTTTCGTATTTAAGTTTTCAACAATAACCTCTCCACCTGTTAATTTTAATCCAACTTCTAAAGAATCAATTAAACGGCTTCGATATCCTTCTTTCTTAACAATACGATCAATAACTACATCAATATTATGTTTCTTATTCTTATCTAAATCTATACCTTCATCTAATAATTTTACTTCTCCATCTACTTTAACACGAATATAACCATCTTTCAGTAACTTTTCAAATACATCTTTAAATGTTCCTTTTTGGTTCTTAGCCACTCTGGCTAATACTTGTAATCGAACACCTTCCTCATACTTATCAATAGTATCGGCCATTTGTTTCACTGTTTGTGATTCAATTATCGTTCCATGTTCTGGACAATAGGCTTTCCCAACACGGGCGTACAATAAACGTAAATAGTCAAATATCTCCGTTACTGTTCCTACTGTTGAACGAGGATTGTTAGATGTTGTTTTTTGGTCAATAGCGATAGCAGGAGATAATCCTTCAATACTATCAACATCTGGTTTTTCCATATTCCCTAAGAACATTCTAGCGTACGCACTCAAAGACTCAACGTAGCGACGTTGCCCTTCCGCATAAATAGTATCAAACGCTAATGATGTCTTACCTGAACCAGATAATCCAGTCATAATAACCAACTCATTCTTTGGGATTTCAATATTGATATCCTTTAGGTTATTTTCTCTGGCTCCTTTTATAATTAATTTATTATGTTCAATATATGTTCCACATAATACTTCCTTTTAATTTCTTTAATAATTTCTTATTTTCATTTTCCATTCTTTTGCATTTTATATTCATCATACAATATTTTTGAAAATTGTGTTGTTGGTTGATATACTAATGATATTAGTACTTCTCCATCAATACAAGGAATTAGTGCTTCTTTACCTAGTTTTTCTACTTTATCTTGTATATATGATTCTAACAATTTTATGTCTTCACTACCATCTTTAAGCCTTCCTAATTTATCACATTTCGTTAATAATAGTAAGTCTTCTAATGGAAAGATTCCATCAATTTTATGTAACACGCGATAATATACTCTATCTCTAGCTTTATTTCTAGCCATATTCATTAATTCCATATGATATTTAATCATTGTTATAATGTATTTTTGCATTGTTTTACTTCTAATCAAAGTTGTACAATTCTCTCTAAATACATCTGCACCAATTAATTGATGCTTTGGAGCACTTCCTTTTTCTGTAGTTGTTTCTGGTTTACCAATATCATGTAATAAACAACTCCACATAAAGGATAAAGGATCGCTTGTTTTTTGTTTTACCAATGCTCCTAAATCAACAACTAACATAGTATGATTCCAAACATTTCCTTCCGGATGATAATCCAAGCGTTGCATTGTGTTCTTTAAATCTTCTAAATATTTAGGCAATGCTTGCATATCATTTAAGAACTCAAAACCATGTGATGGCCTTGAAGACATTAATATCTTACAGTATTCTTCATAAATTCTTTCACTACTTAAAGAGTCTAGTAATTTTCTTTCTACCATTTCTTTACAAAATAGTTTTGTTTCTTTTTCTACATCAAACTGATATTTGGCTACAAATCTTGCAATACGAAGAACACGTAAAGGGTCTTCTTTAAAAGACTCTTTATTAACCATACGGATGATTCCTTGATCAATATCTTCTTTACCATGATAAAAATCTAAAATTCTTCCTGTTTGGTATTCATATAACATCGCGTTCATTGTAATATCCCGACGACTAGAAGCTATCTTCATATCCATATCTTGATCAACAATAACTTCAAAATCAGTGTGTTTATTTCCGATATTAACTTCTTGTCTAGGTAACGCAAAATCAATGGTTGGTAAACAAGATACCTTTAATATCCCAAAACTTTTCCCCACTTCATTTACTGTTCCAAATTGAGACAGTATTTTCTGTAATTCTACAAGTGAAAGATGATAGACTTCAACATCAATATCATGGTAATCTACTTGTTCATTGATGTATAAATTTCGAACTGTACCACCCACAATATATACTTTACCACCACCACTTTCAATAGCATCAAAAACAGAAGTAGTTAAAGTATCTAATGTTATTTTATTTTTCACCTTGTAACTCCGTAATAATATCTCTTAACTCCATCGCTCTTTCAAAGTCTAATACTTTCGCTGCATCTTTCATTTGTTTTTCTAATTCTTTGATTAATTCTTGTTTACTTTGTTTAGATGCTTTTTTACCTTTCTTAATTAGTTCTGAAGCGTCATCAATAACTTCCTGACCACGAATAGAATCTCTAATTTCCTTGATAATGGTTTTTGGTATAATTCCATGTTCCTCATTATATTTCTCTTGAATTGAACGACGTCTCTTTGTTTCATTAATCGCATGATTCATTGAATCCGTCATTTTATCCGCATACATAATAACTTTACCATTACTATTACGTGCAGCACGTCCAATAGTTTGAATTAAAGAACGATTACTTCTTAAGAATCCTTCTTTATCAGCATCTAATATACATACTAAACTTACCTCTGGTAAATCTAGTCCTTCTCTTAATAAGTTAATTCCTACTAATACATCGTATTTACCTAAACGTAAGTCACGTAAAATTTCCGTACGTTCTAATGTCTTAGTATCTGAATGTAAATAGGCAACTTTAATCCCTAATTCTTTTAAATAGTCACTCAAATCCTCTGACATTCTTTTTGTAAGTGTAGTAATTAGTACTCTCTCATTTTGTTTTGTACGAATATGAATTTCACTTATAATATCATCTATTTGTCCTTTGATAGGACGTACTTCTATAATTGGATCTAATAATCCTGTTGGTCGAATAATTTGTTCCACGACTTGATGTTTTACATTTTCTAATTCGTAATCCCCAGGTGTTGCAGAAACATAAATAGCCTGATTTATTACTTTTTCAAACTCAGGGAAGTTCAATGGTCGATTATCCAAAGCACTTGGTAAACGGAATCCATATTCTACTAATGTTTCTTTTCTAGCACGATCGCCATTAAACATTCCACGTACTTGTGGTAACATAACATGACTTTCATCAACAACTAGTAAAAAGTCTTTTGGGAAATAATCAATCAATGTGTATGGTCGTTGTCCTGCTTCACGTCCATCAATATGACGAGAATAGTTCTCGATTCCTGGACACATCCCAACTTCACGTAACATTTCCACATCATGACGTGTTCTTTGATCTAGACGTTCATGTTCTAGTAGTTTATTCTCTGCTTTAAATTCTTCTAATCGAACCTGTAATTCAGCATCAATCGTATTACAAGCCTTCATTAATTGTTCTTTCTTTGTAACATACCCATAAGCTGGATAAATTGTATAAGTATTATAAGAACCTAATGTTTTACCAGTTAAAGGCTCCACTTCCGTAATTCGTTCTACAACATCACCAAATAATTCAATACGGATAATCCAACTTTCAGTATGACCAGGAACAATTTCCACAACATCTCCACGAACTCTAAAAGTTCCTTTAGATTGTTCAATATCATTTCTTTGGTATTGACGATCTACTAAAAATATTAATAATTCTTTACGATCTATTTCTTGTTCTACACGTAAAGAAAAAATCATTTCTTTATATTGTTCAGGATTCCCTAATCCATAAATAGATGCAACGGAAGCTACAACAATGGTATCTTTTCTTTCAATCAAAGAGTTCATTGCAGCAGAACGTAACATTTCTATTTCATAGTTTGTTTGAGCATTCTTATCAATATATAAATCTCTTCCTGGAATATATGCTTCTGGTTGATAAAAATCGAAGTTGGAAACAAAATATTCTACACGATTTTCTGGAAAGAATTCTTTAAATTCTGAATATAACTGCCCCGCAAGGGTTTTATTATGTGCCAACACTAATGTTGGCTTGTTAACAGCTGCGATTACATTAGAAACAGTAAAAGTTTTACCTGTTCCTGTTCCCCCTAATAGCACTTGTTCTTTTTTTCCAGTTTTTATACCTTCTACTAATTCTTCAATCGCCTTAGGTTGGTCTCCCATTGGCTTATAATCTGATACTAACTTAAACTGTTTCACTTGTGTCACCTCTCTTACTTCATTACCTCTAATAATCTTTTATACTGTAAATCATTTTCATCTTGATTAATGTGTATCATTGTTTGTCCGATTAAAGATAATTGGTCATCATTATTATAAATACCATCTACGCTTAGATTATTTGCTTGTTCAAATTGTTTCAATGCTTCTTCCGTTTGGGTAGAAAAATAACCATCTGTTCTACCGCATTCATATCCTAAGATATATAACATTTTTTGCATTCCCATAACTTTAGAACTAACTTGATCAACACGTAAGTCTTCTTCCATAGTTTCTGTCGTTACTTCACTAATATCATGATTCTTAACTTCAATATCTGGTGTTAATCCTACTCCATTGACACAGAATCCGCTAGGAATCATCCATTTGGCGTACGTATATTTCAATACTGAACCATCACTTAATGTTGCTTGTGTTTGTGCAGAACCTTTTCCATATGTTTGTTCACCTACTAATTGATATCCTAATTCTTCTTGCATCGCTCCTGCCACCATCTCTGAGGCTGAAGCAGTATTTCCATTAACTAAGATATACCCATTCGCAAATGAGAATTTGTCATCACTTTTCGCTTTTGTTTTCTCTACAGGACCATCTTTTTGTTGCATTTGGTATAAAACATCACCCTCTTCAAAGAATAACTCTAATATATCAATAGCAGCAGTTAGATACCCTCCACCATTATCACGTAAATCTAATACTAGAGTAGTTATGTTTTGTTTTTGAAATTCCTCTAATGCATTTTCTACTTCTGTAGCAGTTGTATTACCAAAAGTAGTAATTTCAATATATCCAAATTTTTTACCATCTTGTTCTCGAACTTGATATTCAACAGCAGTAGATAATGCATTTCTAGTTGGTTCTAATGATATTTTTTCATTATTTCTTAAGATACTGAGTTTTACTTTAGTTCCAGGTTTTCCACGAACTAATGCTTTAATTTCATCTGTTGATAATCCTTTTAAGGAAGTTCCATCTGCCTCTAAGATAATATCACCTACTTGCATACCAACTTCTTTAGCAGGTGAATCATCAAAAACTTTAATAACTAAAGCTCCTTCACTTACTTGACTAAAGGACACACCAATCCCTTCATAGTCACCATTCACAGACTGATTAAATTCTTGACTCTGATCATTTGTCCAATAAGAAGAATGAATATCACCTAATCCTTCTACTAATCCTGTAATAGCGTTACTTTGAAGATTAATTTCTTCATCACCTAAGTTATACCAATGTTCATCTAAAATATCATAAACTTCTTGTACAACTGTTTCTTCTGTATTGTTTTTATTAATTATTTTAGTCCCTTGTTTTGATAAGTAGCCTAATACAAATCCAACTCCTAAACAAAAGATTATGACTAGTATAATAACAACCTCTTTAAAGTGGTTTTTCTTTTTCACTGGTGGTTGTGGTTTAACTGGTCTTATAAAATCATCCATATTCTCACCTCATTGTACTATTCTACCATAATTAAGGACTACATTACAGCCATTTTGCAACATGTTTTTTATGGCAATTTATACTATTTTTACCATAAATGTTAGAATTATAAATATTTCTTTTCTTTAACTTTTATTTATTATCTTCCTAGTTCTTAAATATTATATTATCGTTCCCCCTTCTTGTTAATTATTAACATAACCATTATACTATTGCGAAAACGCAATTGAAAGACATTTTTTAACAAATTACTATTTTTTATTAGTATTTACTCACTTTTTTTGATATTAAATAACTATTATATAAAAGTTTTATTAAAAATTAAATAATTATTATTGCGAATTCGCAATAACAGTATATTTACTTTAAAGATTGATAGTAAGTTCATTTCTATATTCATAAATTAGATTTTGAAAAGTACAGTAATAATAAAAACATTTCTTTAAAAAGAAACGTTTATTTTAAATACTATAAGAAAAAGCATACGACAAACTGTCCTATGCTTTTATTTCTATTATTAAGTATCAATTATTTGCTTAATTCAGCGAAATATTTGATTGTTCTTACCATGTTACTTGTATAAGAATTTTCATTATCATACCAAGATACAACTTGTACTTGAGCAGTACCGTTATCTAAGTTAGTAACCATAGTTTGTGTTGCATCAAATAATGAACCATAAGTACATCCGATAATATCAGAAGATACTAATTCTTCTTCTGTATATCCAAATGAATCATTAGCTGCTGCTTTCATTGCTGCATTAATTTCTTCTACAGAAAGTTTTCCATCAACAACTGCGTTTAAGATAGTAGTTGAACCAGTTGGAACAGGTACACGTTGTGCAGCTCCAATTAATTTTCCATTTAATTCAGGAATTACTAAACCGATAGCTTTTGCAGCTCCAGTTGAGTTAGGAACGATATTTACTGCTGCCGCTCTAGCTCTTCTTAAATCACCTTTTGGATGAGGACCATCTAAAGTCATTTGATCTCCAGTATAAGCATGGATTGTAGCCATGATACCTGATTGAATTGTTGCTAAATCATTTAAAGCTTTAGCCATTGGTGCTAAACAGTTTGTTGTACATGAAGCTGCTGAGATAATAGTATCATCTGCTTTTAAGATTCCTTCATTTACACCAAATACTACTGTTGGTAAGTCATTTCCTGCTGGTGCAGAGATAACAACTTTTTTAGCTCCTGCATCAATATGTGCTTGAGATTTTGCTTTAGATACATAGAAACCAGTACATTCTAATACTACGTCTACTCCTAAATCACCCCAAGGTAAGTTTGCTGCATCTCTTTCGCTATAGATTTCAATTTTTTTACCATCTACAGTAATTGAAGATTCTCCAGCTACTACTTTATCAGCTAAAGCATATCTACCTTGTGCTGAATCATATTTTAATAAATGTGCTAACATTTTTGGATCTGTTAAGTCGTTGATTGCAACTACTTCATATCCATCAGCACCGAACATTTGTCTAAATGCTAAACGTCCAATACGTCCAAATCCATTAATCGCTACTTTTACTGCCATTTCTTATTTCCTCCTTGAAATTATTTTACGCTCTTATTATATTCTAAGAATCTAATAAAAGCAACTAATGAAAAGGGTTACATTTAAAAAAGTGAAAAAATTAACAATTTTTATTTATTACCCTTACTTATTTTACACCTATCCTCAAACAATATGCAATGCCCTATATATTTTTGACTACCTTTTTTTATTTATTCTAAAATTTATTCAACTTATTTCGCTATCAAATTATGTCTAAAAGATTTTTCGTTTAAATGAATAATTATTTTTGATTTCACTATACTTAACTGTGGAGGTGGAAGTATGCATGTAATTCCAACAGTAATAGAAAAAACAAGTCAAAGAGAATATGCTTATGATATTTATTCTAAGCTTTTAGAAGAACGTATTATTTTATTAACTGGTGAGGTAGAAGATAAGATGGCTAGTAGTATTGTCGGTCAACTATTATACCTAGATTCCGTTGATAATAATTCTGATATTTTTATGTACATTAACTCTCCAGGAGGAAGTGTTAGTGCTGGTATGGCAATTTATGATACTATGAACTATATTAAAAGTGATGTATCTACCATTTGTACAGGAATGGCAGCTAGTATGGGATCTTTCTTATTAAGTGCAGGTGCTAAAAACAAACGCTTTAGTTTACCCAATAGTGAAATTATGATTCATCAACCTTTGGCTGGATTCCAAGGGCAGGTAAGCGATATTGAAATCAACGCTAATAGATTGATAAAACAAAAAGAGAAATTAAACAAATTGTTAGCTAAGCACACCAATCAATCTCTAGAAAAAATCGTCAAAGATACGGATCGCGATTATTTCTTAGAACCCGACGAAGCAGTTGCATATGGATTAATTGATGAAGTGATTGAAAAATAAATATAAACTCTTTGATATTGTAAAGCACATCTAACTAGGATGTGTTTTTATATAGTTATAATATCACCTTCCAATATATTTGATTCTTCATAAGTAGAAAGAATACTAATTAATTTGTTTGTTCGCTGTATTCTACTATATGTCACTTCTGGAATATTACAAAAATTATTATCCTCTAGAATATTTAATGTCTCGATAATTGTTTGTTTGGGATTAACACCAATATCTATTTTTAGTTCATTCATTATATATAGAGTAATCTTCATTACATTCCAATTCCTTTCCTTTTCTACAATACTTACTATATAGTATTAAGATAATACAAAATAAAACACTACCTATTACCATATTACTATATACTTCTTTTTTCTCTTTATTTTCCACTACTCGTAAATTGAATGGTTGTGATGCTATAGTATTTTGTATATTTCGATATAATTCTTTTTTTTCTAACTCTTTTGTTATTAAAATGAAATTCTGTTTTGTAATCCTATCTTCCCTTTCTTTATTTTTTAACA
>JBKEBJ010000029.1:0-3580 GCA_047973105.1 Coprobacillaceae bacterium
TACTCTTAAAATTATGAATGATAATGGAGTTATCACTGCACAGTTTGAGGCACAAAATCAAAGAGTTAAAGAAATAATTGAAGCAAACTTTAATCAATTAAAGCAATCTTTACAAGATCAAGGGATAAATATTTCTAGTCTTTCGGTTAATGTAAGTTCTGGAGAGTCTAATAATTCATCAGACAATGAGTCGAATGGTAATAATACTAACAGCCAAGCTGGTGGAATTGAAGGTGATTTATCTGATTTAGGGACACAAGAAACTATTATTGAAGAAAGCGTTGCTTTAGGAAGTCAAAACAGCTATAGAGCTTAAATTAAGCAAGGGAGGTTTTTTATGGCTACAGTTGGAGCTACTACAGGTATAGTTAACTCAACTAACCTAGTAGATGGTAAAATTGAATCTACATCATCTGATAAGGATATGTTTTTGAAATTGATGATTGCACAAATGCAAAATCAAGATCCACTTAATCCTCAAGATGGTACAGAGTACGTTTCACAATTAGCAACATTTACAACTTTAGAACAAATGCAACAATTAAACTCATCACAATCACAATCACAAGCTTACGCTATGATAGGTAAATATGTTGTTGGTAAATATGAAGATGCTGACGGTAACTATACTTATACAGAAGGTCGTGTTGAGGGTGTTACAGTTTCTGCTGGTACAACTTATGTTACAGTTGGAGATTATAAAATTGCATTAGATAATGTTGAAGAAGTATATGAAGATTATTCAGTTGTTGAGTCTATCAATGATAATACTACAAGTGGATTAGAAGATTTAGGTTCTATAATAAATAGTTCTCAAGCATTAGGTTTAGTAGGACAGACTGTTCAAGCTATTATTACTGATAGTGATGGTAATGCATTAGAATTCTTAGAAGGGCAAGTTACATCTGTTAAGTTTGCTGATGGTTCACCTGTTCTTATGGTAAATGGTGTTGAAGTATATCCATCAGAAGTTATTAGTGTTGCACAAGAAAACTTAATGTTAGGTAAAGAAATTTCTGTTGCTACAGAAGATGCTGACGGTAATATTTCTTATTCAGAAAGTACAATTACTGGTATTACATTTACTGATAATGTACCTTATGTTAATCTTGCAAATGGTGAGAAAGTAAAAGTTAGCAAAATAAATCATATTACAGAAGCAAATCAATTATTAGGTGAAGATGTTACTCTAGGTAGTGTTACGGGTACAGCTACAGATGTTGTTATCAAAAATTCTAATATTTATGTTAAGGTTGGAGATGAATTGCTTTTATACACAGATATAAGAGATAAATATGTTACAACTGATGATGATAGTGAAGATACTACTACAACAGAATAATCTAAGAGATGAGGGGTAATCATGGAGATTATAAACAAAGGATTGTTAGTCAATAATATAAACCCACAATATAATGTTAGTCAGAACAATAGAACAACTACACAAACTACAAATCAAACACAGGGAAATTCTTTTGAAAGTATTTTATCTGGTAAGATTGATGAATCTAGTTCGTTGAAATTTTCTAAACATGCTAACTTACGCCTCTTTGATAGAAACTTAAATCTTACACAAGGACAAATGGAAAGAGTGCAAGAAGGGGTAAATCAAGCAAGAACAAAAGGGGTTACAGATTCTTTAGTTTTAGTTGATGATGTTGCATTAGTTGTGAGTGTTAAAAATAATACAGTTATTACAGCAACAAATAAAAATAATACAAGCGTTTTTACAAATATTAATGGAGCAGTTATAGTATAAGCTGGACCTTTTAAGGAAGTTTTGCTATCAAACGACTTTTGATAGCCTAACTGCTCTAATATAAAGTTAATTTATAGGAGGTAATGCATTATGATGCGTTCGTTATACTCTGGTATATCAGGGTTAAGTGTTCATCAAACTAAGATGGACGTTATAGCAAATAATATAGCAAATGTTAATACAGTTGGTTATAAATCTTCAAGGGTAACATTTTCTGACTATTTCAGTCAAACAATTTCTGGTGCATCTGCAGCTGATGCTGCATCAGGTCGTGGTGGTACTAACCCTATGCAAATTGGGCTTGGTGCTAGTGTTGCGTCGATTGATATTAACATGACTAATGGTGTTGGTCAAAGAACAGGTAATAACTTTGACTTACTTATAGATGGTTCTGGTTTCTTCGTTGTTGGAGATAGCAGTGGTACATACTTTACAAGAGCTGGTGCATTTGGCACTGATGCTTATGGTAACTTAACTACATCAGATGGTTTGCAAGTTTATGGTTGGGACGTTGATGAAGATGGAAATCCTGTTCGTGATAATGTTAAACCAATTCAAATATCAGGTGAGAAAGTTTATTCACCACCACAAACTACTAAAAATGTTGACTTAACTGGAAATCTTGATTCTAAGTCATCTGTAGGAGATGAAGAGGTTGCTAATATGCAAATCTTTGACTCTTTAGGTAACTCTTACACAGTATCTCTCCAATATACTATGGCAGGTTCTGATTTAACAACAACACCTCCTACTACTACATGGAATGTAAATTTTGGTGATATTGTTTATCCTAATGGTGATACTAATAATCCTATGAAATTAGAGTTCGATAGTGATACTGGTGAGCTTACAATATCTGATTTAGAGGCAACTGATGATAAAAATCTAGATTATAATATGAGTGCTGGAGATCTAGTTTTTAATGAAGATGGTACTGTTAATGAATCTTTAACTACTTTTAAAGGTAATGGTGACTATACAGGTGCTGGTGAAGATAATTTTGTACTTCTTTTAGAAAGTGATGTAATGGCTGCTGCTACATTTGGTAGAGATGGTGATGGTAAGGTTAATATTGATTTTTCTCAAATGACTCAATTTAATCAAGATTCCGATGCATCTTCTGAAAGATTAGATGGATACAAAGCCGGTGATCTTCAAGAAACATCTGTTGGTTCTGATGGTACAATAGTTGCTACATATTCTAATGGTCAAACAAGAGTAATATATCAAATACCAGTTGCACAATTTGCTAACCCAGCAGGGCTTACAAAAGTCGGTGGTAACTTATTCCAACAAACTATAAATAGTGGTGAGTTTGACGGTATTGGTGAGGCTGTTACATTATCAGGTGGTACTATGAGTTCTGGTATGCTTGAGATGTCAAACGTTGACTTATCATCAGAGTTTACAGAAATGATAACAACTCAAAGAGGTTTCCAAGCTAACTCAAGAGTTATTACTACTTCAGATACATTACTTGAAGAACTTGTTAACTTAAAACGATAATTAAATAAATATATAATCATGATTATTAGACAAATCGGTTAATGACAACTGGTTTGTCTGTAAATCATGTTTTTGAGCGTTTTTTAATAAGTATTATGAAAAGTGGGTGTTTATATGATTTCAATATCTAAATTAAATGGAAAACAAATAGTACTTAATTGTGAATTAATAGAAACAATCGAAGCACTACCAGATACAACAATAACTATGACAAATGGCAGAAAATTTATTACTACAGATTCAGTTGATGATGTAATTGATAAAATCATTAAATATAAAAACAAGATTTTTACTAAATATCAGTAAAATTTTACA
>JBKEBJ010000059.1:0-6129 GCA_047973105.1 Coprobacillaceae bacterium
CTAAATCTTTTATTTTAATGGTCTTTCCACTATAAATACACTTTTGTTTTTGTTGATACCATAAACGTATTTTTAAATCTAAATATTTGTGGTTATGAAAGGCTTCATCATCAAAAAGATATTCTTTTTTAGCTTCAATGATAGCTTCTTTTTTTTCTTGTTGATTCTTTTTTTGAAATTTTTCCAATTCTTTTTTTTCATCTTCACTAGAAATATATTCACGTGGCATCTCAATAACAATAGAATCTAGCTCATTGTCTCCATATTTTTTTATTAAAGCATTAACAATTTTTATACTTTGACGAATAGATCTAGAAGCAATCGGGTTATAAATATTTTCTAATATAACTTCTTCAGGAATGTATTTTAAATCTTTATAATCTTTATTTTTGTTTTTAGTGACTCCCCATTCATGTACAATTTGCATTTGATTTTTAGAAGTACTATAAAGTTCAGGTATCATTTGATTCATTGCTTTTAAAGATAGAGAATGCCAAGAAGAAAATACTCCTTTTTTATTTAAATCAATAAAAATAGAAATAATACTCTCTTCTATATTAGGAAACTTTTCTTGTATTCTTTTTTTGATTTCTAAAGTTTCACTATTGATTGTTAAGATATGAGCAAGCTCATCATATTCCTCTCTTGTAAATGTCTTTGAAATATCTCTTTCTTTTAATACTTTATTGATTCTTCGATATATTTCAAGGGTATGGAATTCTGGTTTTTTATTCTTATTAATGCGATAACCACTAATATCTTCTTTTTGGCATCCGATATGTTTACTTATTATACTTAACATATTTACAGTGTTACTTTGTTTTACTATTTCAATAATTTCTTTTTTTTGTAATGTTGATAACTTTTCTCCTTCTAATATACTTATTTTAAGATTATTTAAGTCATTTAGAATATTAAATTCTTGTGCAGTGAAAGATGCTTTTGCGGCTCTTAGTTCATCTGGATATATGCTACATTTACCAATTAATATTTCAAATAAATTATCCCATTTATCTCCATTAATACGGTATACCCCATAATCTGTTCTTGACTTTTCGTTACCAGGACCAATAAAATATGATCTTTTATTAGTTAATATTTCAATATATGTATTAATAAACTTTTGATCTATTTGAGAATAAAATTCAGATTGCTTTTGTAATATCGCTTTCGCTTCTTTTTGATATTCTGATGTTGGGAAGATATTAACTAAATAATTTTTATTATCGCTATCCGTTGTTTCTACTATCCCCCTAATTTGGCCATACTTTTCAAATCTTTCTAATTGAATTTCAGATGGATATTTTGTTGCTAATTCTTTGGCGTTTATTTTCAAACTATCCATTTTAATATCTTTTTCTTCAATTACATCATCCAAATATGATATACCACGTCGTTTAGCTAGGTGATATAATGCTACAAATATCTCTGACTTAGTTAGTTTTTCACGAAGTCCTTTTACTCGAATCACATATGGATTTTCATTAATATATGAATTGTCGAGATAGAATCCATTTTCCTCAAGTAACTTTCTTATTCTTTCACGGCGATGTTTCTTGCGTCTTGTTAAACGTCTAGAACCTCTTGCATCTCTTCTAGTTACATTTTCACTGGCTGAGGCACTATCGAATAAGCGTGATCCTAAATCGATAATTTCTCCTGTATTTTTATCAATTATTGACCAACCAACTGAAGCAACACCAATATCTAATCCTAATACTATTTTTCTCATATTTTCACCTCTTTTTCCTATATATTACAATTATATAATAAATGTGACAAATAACATACTATAAATTTGGTAGTTAATTAAAATAAATGAAACATTATGGATGTTAAAAAATATCCTATTACAAATAGAAATGATATATTGTGAATAAGAAGAAACATTACAATGAAATATTTGTTATGATTTGTTTCCAATGACTATTTATTAATGATGATTACTAGACTTGGATTTTGATGAAATGGATATTATTATTAATAGAGATTGGTAAAAAACAATCAGAAATGGTTGTTTTTTTATACATAAAAATGTTTTCTACGTCATAAACATGTAACTTACGACAACCCTATTTCCTATTTTAAAAATACCATGTATTATTATGCTATACTATTATATTTTAATACAAAGGGAGGATAAAATAGAGGGGAATAAGAGAGTTTATTTATGAATTAGGGGTAATACATAAAGCTCTCGAACGAGGGAGGCATAAAAATGAATTTAGAATTATTAAAGGATAAAAGACTCAGATATGGGTCTGGCGTAATTATCCTGGTTATTTTATTGTTGTTATTATGGAGTTGTGATAGCCTTACAGGCAATATTCTAACACCAGATAAGTTTATTCGAACAACAAAAGAACTAACAGTAAAAGAGAAAGAAGCACAGGCAGATTGGAATGGATTATTAAATTCTACTTCTTTTGAAGACTTGTGTACAGAAACATATGCGACTCAATTTGAGGAGCTGGGGGAAAGATTTATTTCTATTTATAAAGAATTTCAAAGTCTAAAAGTGGAGGGGGACAAAGAAACAGTTATACCAAATTATCAAGAATATTTAGCGTATTTTCATACCTTTAAATTAATTGGTGAAGAATTAATAGAATTTGCGGATGTTGTTAGGCAAGGTAAATATCAAGATGCATTAGTTGTTATTGATAATCTAGTAACATTGAATCAACAAATACCAATTATAGAGTGGTAAACATAAAATGAGAAAGGGATATAATTATGTTTTATATTTAGGGAAAAAAATATGCAACGGATGATAAAATACATTAAAAAGACAGTATTAGTTGTATTAGTATCAACAATGGTAATATCACTTATGCAACATGAGAACTTTATTACTTTTGCGGCTGATATAGCGAAATACGGTCCTTATATTAATACAGATGTAACAACAAAAAATACAAGTGTAGATATGGTGGAGAACACTCCAGGAAAGGTCGTAACACAACCTCAAAGAGATATTGGAAGCTTTGAAGTAGAAACACCATATGATAATTTATTAAAGAATGGTTGGAAAGAATTAGAAGACCAAAGAACAATTGATACCAAAGTATTTGAAAATGAAACTACTGGTGAACAACGTACTTTCATGTATATGGGAGCGATTCATTATTTAGATGAAGATAATACTTGGCAAGACTATGATACAGATTTAGTTTCTGGTACTAGTAGTTTATCACGTAGTGGTATTACAAAATACCAAGAGGCTGCTGGGGATGTTAGTATTACGATTCCAACAACTATTGAAGAAGCAACACCAGTTGTCATTGGATTTAATGATGTTAATATCGATATTGTAACAAGTACTATATTAGGTAACCCACAAGTACACCAAAATGTAGCGACTTATAAAACAGATGATAATCAAGATACACAATTAATAAACTTAGGTGGTGGCTTGATGATCAATGAAAAATATTATTATGAATTACCAGAAGAAATAGAATATACATACACTGTTAATGATGGCTTTCTTCTATATACAAACGAATCAAAAGATACTATAGCGATTGTTAAAGAAGAAGATAATCAATTGATGGGAGTTATGCAAGCACCTAAGGTAGTGGATGGTAATAAAGACCCCTATACTAACGCTACTATTGAAGCAATGCCAAGTGAAGATGATAAGAATACATACACTATTAAAATCGGATTACAAGCTATTATAGGACAAACACCAGCGTATCCAATTGATGTATCAACAAGTACGGCAACATTACCTAAAGGAACTGTTCAAATATATGCGATTAATAATTATAAACCTGATGTAACCTATGGACCAGGTGGTGATGGGCTGTATGATGATATGTTCTTAATTGGTGATAATAGTGTTACACCACTATATTTTCCAATGGGGATATTCAAAGCTTTTGTAACGACAGGTGTTTCAAACTGGCAGGCACAAATAGGACAATATAGAGAAATTACCAACGCTAAATTACATGTCTTTGAGTTTACACATCGCCAAGCTATGTACCCAGAAAGATCGGAAATTAAAGCACTTCGTATTGAGGACGATTACCAAGGAAGACCAAATAGTGTTACTTGGAATAAATGGATTGCTTCAAGTGCGAATATGACAGCGATATCCTCTACATGGGCTAGTAAATATGATGATGATTTTGTTCATTTTGATATTACAGGCGCAGTAAGTGATTGGTATGGAGGAGCCCCAGATTATGGCTTATTATTAGATACAACAAGAGATGATGAAGGACTTATTTTCTTAAATCATGATTGGTCAAATAGTTATCTAAGTGGATTTGGTGGTGTTGATGGTCGCCCATATATTGAAGTGACTCATAAAAAGGCCGAACCAGTAGCCCCTAATTTATCATTAGATAAAACAACAGTGAATATTCGTCCTTTTACAACAAGTGAACAAGGAGGAACCATTCATTTTCAAGCGTTAGGTTTTGATGGTATATCACGCCCAGGAACTATTGTAGATATCGAAGTATATGAAGTTAATAATACTAGTAATGTAGTGTTTAACTCTAATGCCTTCGCATTATCTGGATATCGACAGTACCCATATTATGAGGAACCATTATATCCAGCTATTGAAAAAGCACAAAAATATTATGGTCTAAGTAGTAACTATCAAGCACCAACAATGTTAGCTAGTACTAGTTTAAAAAAGGATGTCCTATATCAAGTACGAGTACGGGCGAATACGTTAAATGATGATGGTTCCATAAAAGAAACAGGAAACTGGATAAATGGTGATACTTTTCAAGTATATACAGTAAAAGGATTAGACCATTTACCAAGAATTATGAACTTCTACGGATTAACAGATAAAATTCTATTAATGAAAGATAATCATATGCGTGATGAATTAGTTGTTGAAAGCAATGAAATGTTTATCCGTAATCAAAATAAGAATCAAGGAAAACCTTATATTGGTAGTGAATTATCAGAAAATGATAAAAAGAATATTGATGATTATCTTATGGGACAAGGTAAACATTGTGAGTTTGGTTATGAACCAATCAATTTTAATACTGGAAACTTTTACTACCAGAACAAGGATACATCCTTTGTTGACTATGGAAATGAGATAGGAATTGAACGTCATTATAACTCCATAGCTGGTGGAACAGAATCCATCTTTGGACGTAATTGGGAGTTCAATTGGAATAAACATATTACTTTCCTAGAAGAAGGCGATATCTTCTATTTTGATGGTACAGGAAAACGAATTAAGTTTACAAAACAAGAAGATGGAAGTTATGTTGCTCAAGGTGGAGAAGTACTAAATTTGACCAGAGAACAAGTAGGTACAACACCATATACTGAAGATAACAATTATTATGATATTGTTGATGATGCTCCAAAGACATCAACGATTGATATTCCAGTATATACATATCGTTTAGAAGACAAAGAAGGAAAAGTATATACCTTTAATATTAATGGTTTATTAGAAAGCATTAAGATGGATCGTTATGAGCACTATATGCAATTTAGTTATAACGAAGCCGGAAATCTTTCTAAAATAGTTTCACCAACAAATAAAACAATAACATTGGATTACAATGGTGATGGGTATGTAAACAAAATAACACTACCTGATGGTAATACATTACAATATGAATATGACAGTGTTGGTAATCTAACAAAATTTACAGATCAAGAAGGACATTCATTAACTTATGAATATGAAGATGATGACAACGAATACTTACTAACAAGTTATAAATCTCGTGGAGACAAAACGACTATTATTGAAAATACTTATGATGATCAAGGAAGAGTAATAAAGCAAGTTGACGCTAAAGGTGATGTAGCGATATTTAAGTATTATAATGAACGCATCGAAATCACGGATTTTAATGGCGAAAAACAAGTTATTTATATAGATGATCAAAAACGTACTACTAAAGTTGAGAATGTTGATGGAAGTGTCAAGAAACAAGCATATGATGACAATAATAATCTTGTTAGTGATGAACCTACAAATGCTTCACCAATAACATATACATATGATAATTATGGTAATATCCTTAGCGAAACAAGAGTCGATGGTAAAACTAAGACATATGTCTATAATGAACAGAACTTACCAACTTCTATTACTGATTTTGATGGAACAACGGTAACTAGTGA
>JBKEBJ010000095.1:0-9691 GCA_047973105.1 Coprobacillaceae bacterium
CATGTGCAAAACATAAGTTGAGAGAAATGATTTCTTTATTCATAATAAAAGTGTAGAAAAAACTAAGGAGGTGAAACAAATGGATGAAATCAGAGTGCTTTTGTGTTGTGGGGCAGGGATGTCTAGTGGATTTCTAGCTCAAAAAACAAGACAAGCAGCAAAAAAAAGAAAAATGAAAGCATCAGTAGATGCTCGTGCAGAAAGTGAAGTAGGTGGATATTTAGGATCAATTGATATATTAATGGTTGGGCCACATTATGCATCTCGATTAGGAGACTTTGAACAAATGGCAGCGCCATATAATATTCCCGTTATGATTATCCCACAAGATATTTATGCCGGATTAAATGGAGAAGCTTTGTTAGATTTAGCATTATAGTATATAAAATAATAATTAACTAAGATGTCTCTATTAGTAAAAAGAATTATGTGTTAAAACACATATGTCAATACGCTCTTTATAAAGTAAAGTTTCTTATAAAGAAATAAATAAAGGGAGATTTGAAAGATGAATAAATTTATGGATTGGTTATCTAATTCTTTTGCACCAGCAGCAAATAAATTATTTAGTAGACCTTGGATTAGTGGGATTTCAAGTGCAATGCAAAAAATATTACCATATATTTTAACTGGATCAGTAATATTCTTCTACAATGTATTTAAAGGATATTTAGATTTCTTACCCGATTTAGGGCCGATTTCATCATATAGCTTTTTCTTAATTGGGATGATTACTGCCTTTATGATGGGATACCAATTAATGGAAAAATTAAAATTACAACATTATGCAGTGACAGTTGGAATTATTTCCATTTGTTTAATGTTTATGTTCTGTATTCAAGCAGCACCAGAGGTACAGATATTATGAGTCGTTTAGGACCAGACAGTATTTTAGTGGGGATGATATCAGGAAATGTGACAGCATTGGTATTTAACTTATACGCAAAGTTACATGTTTTAGAAGATAATGTGACCCTACCAGATTTCGTATCCGAGTGGATTAATAATGTTCTGCCAATTATTGGAACATTAGCAGTAGGAATGATCTTAACAGTAAACTTAGAAATAGATGTCTATGCAGTGATTGGTGAAATATTTATGCCATTACAATCCTTTGGACAAACATTACCAGGTTTAATCGTATTAGTATTTTTACCAGCATTCTTCTATACAACGGGAATTTCAACATGGTTATTCTCAGCTGTACAAACACCAATTTTTATGGCAGGGATTCAAGCAAATATTGATGCTGTAGCCAAAGGTTTACCAGCAACAAATATTGTAACGAATGAAACCGTTTATACACTAGCGTTAATTATGATGGGTGGTACGGGCGCGACATTGTTATTAAATGTCTTTATGGCATTTTCAAAATCTAAAAAGTTAAAGACAATGGGAAGGATTTGTATTGGACCATCATTGTTTAATATTAATGAACCATTAGTATTTGGTGCACCAATTGTATTTAATCCTATTTTAATGGTACCAATGTGGATTAATTCATTAATAGGACCAATAGTCATCTGGTTTGCGATGAGCAGTGGATTACTAAATATTCCAGATCAATTAATGCAGGTAGCTCAAATTCCAGCACCAATTAATAGTGTTATTGTTACTAATGGAGATTTACGTGCCGTAATATGGTATGTTGTATTATTTGTAATATATGCAGCTGTATGGTACCCATTCTTCAAAGTATATGAAAAACAATGTTTAGCAGAGGAAAAGATTGCTACAACTACAGAATAAAGAACGGGGGTATCGAATATGAGTGATGATATGGAAACAAATGAATTGATTAGTGTTGCTATGCAAATTATTTTACATGCAGGGGATGCTAGAGTAAAAACAGAAAATGCTTTAGAACAAGCAAAAGCATTTGAGTTCGAAAAAGCTAAAGAACTAATTATAGAAGCTAAAGAGTGTATTCGTTTAGCACACCAATCACAAACAGAAGTTATTCAAAATGAAACAAGAGGTAAAACATATGAGCCAAGCTTATTGTTTAACCATGCACAAGATACACTTATGACAATCATGAGTGAACATAAATTAGCGAAAGAAATTATTGATCTTATAGAAATAGTAAATCAGAAAATTAATAACAAATAGGAGGTAAACAATGAAAAAATCAAATACATTTCCAAGTGATTTCTTATGGGGTGCGGCAACTAGTGCCTATCAAGTTGAAGGTGGAGCAGATGCAGATGGGAAAGGACTATCACAACAAGATATAGTAAATACAGAAAGAAATAAATTATATGGATTTGCGGATGCTAGTGTAGCTAGTGACCATTACCATAAATATAAAGAAGATATCGCATTATTTAAAGAAATGGGATTTACAAGTTATCGTTTCTCAATAGCTTGGACAAGAATCTTTCCAAATGGAGGGAATGAAGTTAATGAAGCCGGAGTACAATTCTATCGTGACTTAATTGCTGAATTAAAAGCGAATGATATTGAACCCATTCCAACATTATATCACTATGGCTTACCATGGGCATTAGTAGAAAAATATGATGGATGGCTTTCTAGAGAAGTAGTCAAGGATTTTGAAATTTTCGCAAAGTATATTGTTAATGAATTTAAAGACGATATAAATATTGGATTACTATTAATGAACAAAGTATTATTGTTCAGTATTGGACACAAAAATGTTATGTAAAACCAGAATATCAAGAAAACAATCAGTTACGTTATCAAATAAACCATCATATGAACTTATGTCAAGCTATTGCGGTTAAATATATTCATCAAGCAGGTGGACTAGCTGGTCCGGCGCTAGGATATGCGCCCGTATACGCAAGGACTTGTAAACCAGAAGACCAAATTGCAGCACTAAATGCGAATAATTTAAGAAACACATACTATTTAGATGTATATTTTAAAGGCTATTATAATGTTGCTGCCTTAACTTATTTACAACAAAATGATTTAGCACCAGTAATAGAAGATGGTGATGAGGGTTTATTCGCTGAAAACATTTCAGATTTCTTCGCTATTAATTATTATGATAGTCAATGTGCACATGCCTGTCCAGAAGATGCGAAGAGAAGTTGGTCAGGTTATAATTTAACAGGAAAAAAAGGTGATATGTCAGGATTTGAAACGCACCCTGGATTCTATCAAATGTGCTATAATCCAGAACTAGAAACAACAGCTTGGGATTGGGCAATTGATCCAATTGGTTTAGAATATGTATATCGTGATTTGTATACAAGATATAAAATTCCATTTATGATTACAGAGAATGGTTTAGGGGCATATGATGAACTGACTGCAGATGGAAAAGTGCATGATGATTATCGTATTGATTATCTAAGAGAACATATTAAAGCGACTAAAAGAGCGATGGATTTAGGTGTAGAGGTAATTGGATATATGCCTTGGTCAGCAATAGATTTATTATCAACTAGTAATGGTTATAAAAAACGTTATGGATTGATTTATATTGATCGTACAGATGAAGATCCAAAAGAATGTAAACGTATAAGAAAAGATTCTTTTTACTGGCATAAAAAAGTAATTTCATCAGCTGGTGAAGACTTAGATTAATAACACATAGGCACTATTATATAGTGCCTATATGTATAAGGAGATAGTTATGAGAAAAATAAAAACAATAGTAATGGTCTTAATACTATGTATAAGTATAGTAGGCTGTAGTTCAGAAGATAAAAAAGAAGTAAATGAGGATGAAATGGAAGTAACAATTTATTTAGTTAGACATGGAAAAACATGGTTTAATACAACCAATCAAGTACAAGGATTTTGTGATTCACCATTAACAGAAGTTGGAGAAGAACAAGCAGAAATGGTTGGAGAGGGATTAAAAGATATTTCTTTCATCGGTGCCTATTCGAGTGATTTAGGTAGACAAAGAAGTACTGCCAATCTAATCCTTAGTAAAAATAGTAATAAAGTTCCAAACATTACAGAAATAATAGGCTTTAGAGAAAAGAATTTTGATAGCTTTGAAGGTCGTTCTAATGATGAAATGAACATTGATATTGCAAAATCATTGGGTGTTGATTATCCAGAAGATGGAGAAGAATTATGGGCCTTTTTAAAGGAAACACTTGGTGAAGAAGGATTAGTTGATAAAACTGCTGAAGTGGACCCAATGCAAGAAGCTGAAAATTGGGAAGAAGTAGTCACAAGAGGTAAAGGAGCAATTGAGGAAGTAGTTAATGATGCAATAAAAAAAGGTGGAGGAAATGTCTTAGTTGTTTCTTCAGGGGGAATTATTCCAGTTATTTTAGAAAGTGTTATTCCTGGGCAATACAATGGTGAAAAAATAGGTAATTGTTCTGTTACCATTATCACATATAAAAATGGGGAATATACATTAGAAGTTTTAGCAGATGATAGTTATATAAATAAATAAAGACATGCTTTCATGTCTTTATTTTTCTGGGAGGTATACATGAAAAAATATAAAAGTATAATCCAAAAAGTAATTCGAATCATTATAGGATCTGTTATTTTGGGAACAGGGATAGCGATAGCTATATTAACTGGCTTTGGTGGAGATGCCATTTCAGTATTTAGTGAAGGGTTAGGAAAATCGTTAGGAATTACTATAGGTGCGGCGACATTAGTATATTATGGAATCTTTTGTATCCCTATAATTTTTTTAGACAAAAAACAGTTGGGGATAGGAACTATAGTTTCACCAGTGATATCTGCAATTGTGATGGATATGATTCTATTGCATGTCTCTTTATCTTATTCACCAGTAGTAAAAATACTATTATTGGTGATAGGAATAACAATGATTGGAATCGGATTAGGAATATATGTTAGTGCTAATTTAGGTCGTTCTAGTTACGATGCTTTTGTTGTTTATATAAGTGAGAACTATAAATCATCTATTGGGTTAATAAAATCTTTAGGGGATTTGTTATTATGTGTAGTAGGATTTATACTGGGAGGAACACTTGGCATTGGTCCAATATTAGCTATTGTCATGATAGGACCAGTGCTACAACAAACACTAAATATTATAAATAAATATAAAAAGGTGTAATTGATTACACCTTTTATCGTTCAGAATCTACTTGATTGTGAATCATCTGCATCTTTAAATCTAATGATGTTATAGTATTGGCACATTCTAATAATTCTTCTTGCATTTCATATGTTATATTATTGGATGACTTATATTTCAATTCATGTTCTAAACTAGCCCAGAAATCCATCGCAATAGTACGAATTTGAATTTCTACTGGGATTGGTTGTTTACGATCTGCTAAGAAGATAGGAACTTCTAATACTAGATGTAAACTACAATAACCATTTGGTTTAGGATTTTTAATATAGTCTTTACATTTTATAATTGTTATATCATCTTGACTAGTAAGAAGATCCGCAATCTTATAAATATCTTGTATATAATTACAAATTACTCGAACACCTGCAATATCAGTGATTGTTTTAGTAATAGCGTTTAATGTTAGAGGAATATTCTTTTTACTTGCTTTTTCCATTAAGCTTCGTGGTGATTTTAAACGATATTCCATATTATGAATAGGATTATGATCATAACGAGCTTTAAATTCATCATCTAAAATCTCTAATTTTGTTCGTATTTCTTTAATCCCAGCTGAATATACTTGACGCAATTGCATAAACTCATCAAATACATTACTTAATTCAGGTGTCATAGCTAAAGCAGTTAGTTCACCCAGGGTATCTTTTTCTTCCATTTTGGTACTCATTTTCCTTGACTCCATTAATTTCTTAAAATTTTATGTATATAAATAGGATAAATGACAATAATGAACTCGATGTGAACATATGAAAAAAACAATAATATTAATGCTTTTATGTATGAATTTTGTGACCATAGAAGCAAACAGTCAAACGCCAACATATAAAATCATAGCTAATAGTAATAGTGAAGAAGATGTTCAAGAAATGTATGATACAAAAGATCAATTAATAGATGATTATGCATCATGGGTTAAAAGTGTTGATGATGTAGATCAAGTATTAGCGGATCATACAACTAATTATAATGCAGAGTATTATAATGGAGAATATACGATTATATTAGGTGATGGAAAAGGCAAAGAAATTACAGGAAAATTACAAACTAGTTATTGTACTAGTGGAAAAGAAATAGAGAAGAAATCTTGGTTAGAAGAATTGTTTTCATAAATAACTATTCGCTTGTTGCGAATAGTTATTTTTATCATTAATCTATTAATTTTATACTATATACGAAATAAAAGCAAATTATTTGTCTTAATACATAATTTTATATAAAATAAGTGTGTGGTATTTTATGTGAGTGTGCACTAGAATTTGGGGAGGAAAACATGAAGGAAAGAATTGAGACGAAAATTATTGAAGAGTTTAAGCATGGCGATGAAGATGCTTTTACGGCAGTGTATGAACATTATTATAAATATATTTATTTCTTTATTTATAAACATTGTTATAACGAAGAGAAAAGCCAAGATATTACGCAAAACACATTTGTGTCTGCTTATAAAGGAAAAAAGAACCTTAAAAATAACGAAGCTTTTAACACATGGTTATTACGTATCGCATATCGAGAAACACAAAGATATTTTCGTAAAGAAAAAACATATGTAACGAGTGTCGATGGCTATCAAGAAGTTGAAGAGCTATTAGATACACAACAGTTGGATTTTACAAGTGAAGTCATGCAAAGAGACGCTATTAAAGTTGTGTATAAGGCAATAGATAGTTTACGACCTAAATTAAAAGATGTCGCAATATTACGTTATCATTATGGTGTGCCAATAAAAGAGATTGCAAGAGTCTTATCTGTTCCTACTGGCACTGTAAAAAGTCGTATACATCGTGTTAATAAACAAATTCAGGTAGAATTAGAAAGAGAAGAAATAACATTAGATATGTATAGATCACTATCTTTTATGCCTCTCTTTCTAGAGGTTTTTAGTAGTAGGAACGGTATTAAAGAAATAACAGCACAGCTATTGAATAAACTTTCAACAAACGAAGAAGCCTATGATTTAGGAGTTAAAACAATAGCATCTATAGTAGGTACAGCAGTTGTAGTGGGTGCTATAGTAATTACTCAAAATATATCATGGTTTACAGAAAAAGAGGCAAAAGCAAAGCAGGAGATAGTAGAAGATGTCTCAATAAAAGATTTGTGTCAGTTTACTTCAATTTATTATGATGAAGAATTTACAAGAGAATCTATCACTTTAGATATCCAAACGAATAATAAGGAATATGATACAATTTATATTAATGGAAAAGAAACAGAAACAATTCATAGTAATGGAACGTATACAGTTTCATTAATAAAAGATGACAAATCTTTAGATGAAAGACAAATAGAGGTTACAAATATTGATAAAGAAGCACCACAATTATTATCCACACAAAGAGAAGGTAATACTTTTTACATTTCTTTAGAAGATTCCCTTTCAGGATTAAATGAAGAAACATTGATGTATTATTTTAACGGAATAGAAAGTAATGACTTTGAGTACGACAAAGAAGCAAATGTCATCAAATTTAATTACCAAGATTTAACATCTAATACATTCTATATTGAGGATCATGCAGGTAATTGGAGAGAGATTAATATAAAATCAAAACAATTATAAAAAAAAGGGAACCTTTTTTTACTATTTGTGTCTATATACTGTAAGGAGATTTTCCTTATAAAGGAGTGTTTGCGGGAATAGAGAAAATATCTGTAATGAAAAAGAAAACTCATATATAATTACAGTATTTTTAATAACCATAGTTTCTATAGAAAGGGTAGCAAATATATGAAACTAGACCTCCATATTTTATATAGTTTAGATATTCAATGTAGTATTACCAAACGATAAACTCCTATCCTATTAGGAAATCAAGCAATACATAAGACAATTTTTAAAGACTAATGAACACAATTAATGGAATTACTATCGCAAAATGATTGATTAGGTGTTTTTGCAAGTTAATAAAACATTAATGTGCCACTAAAAATTTGCAGAGTTCATAAGACCAATATTTCTCGTTCTATTGAAAGTGAACTACTGCAATATATCATTTATGTCATAAAATTGGGTATGGTATTGACACATTGTAAAAGAGTCCTCTACTCTTAGGTAATAGTAAACATAAAGAATATCAAATATTAATATATCATCAAAGTTCAACTGTTTGATGATAGAAACTATTACATTGGATTTATATATTGTGAGCCAAATCACACAAACAAAATAACTATAAAATAGTTAAAATTATATAATCATAAAGTTACAAATGGTAAACAATGTATAAATAGTAAGGAGCTTTAAACATCTTTTATGATAATGGAAACACACGCCTAAAAGTCACATATATGATGTATATAAGAAACGAAATGTAATATCTTTTAATATAAAAAGTAACAGATATAAATAGTAGAAATAAAAGATGGCTACTATTATAAAAAGTAACTTTAGCTAAAGTAAAATATAGCTTTTATTTTAAAAAAGGAACATTATGAAAGTAATGGTGAATGGAATGTGATTGATCTCCCTTTAGATTTTAATTTGTTACCCCACAAAACAACACGATTGCTTTTATAGATACCAACCGTATTCATTAAATTATAAAACAAGAAAAGCTTGCGTCTATGATGCTAGCTTTTTTTGTTTGTAAGGTAATAAATTGTAATATCAAATGAAATAATGAAGTTTATCCTCGAGTTAAATAAAATAACCAAGAGAATTAATATAAAAAGCGGATAGATATTTTGTTTAAAGTGAGTATTAATGTTAATAATTTAAAATGTAAAACATATTATGAAATAGAGAGAGGTGTATTATGTTAACAAAATTTAATGAGCAAGCACAAAAGGCTATTGTTATAGCCGAGAGTATTGCCTTTGATTTGGGCCATAATAATGTAGGGAGTGAGCATCTTCTTTTATCCTTATTGAAAATGTCTGATTCTAAATTAAAATCATTATTACAAGAATATAACGTAGATGATAAAAAAATATACGATGACGTTGTAAGGTTGTTTGGCGAAAATGACAGTCAACCTTTTTATATGGAGTACAGTGATGTTGTTAAAGATATCCTAGAAGCATCCATAAAAATGACTAAAGATAGAGGGAAAAATAAAGTAACGCTAAGTTTCTTAACAATTTCCTTACTACAAATAAAAGAAAGTGTTGCCTTAGAATTATTAAGAAAATATCATGTTGATATAGACGATGTAATATTTAAATTAAATGAAAATAGTGAATTAGAATCAAAATTAGATCAAGTACAATCTATGGTTAATCTAAACAAAAAGGTAAAAAAAGAAGAGTATCATGTTGTTGGTAGAGAAAAAGAAATTGAACAACTATGTACTATTCTATGTAAAAAAGAAAAAAATAACGCTTTAATTATAGGAGAAGCTGGTGTTGGAAAATCTGCCTTAGTTGAAAAATTAGCTCGAAGAATTAATGAAAAAAGAGTACCAGAAGCCTTGCAAAAAACATTAGTCTATGAATTAAGTTTAGCAGGTATTGTTGCAGGAACTAAATATCGTGGAGAATTCGAAGAGAAATTAAAAAAGATTATTGATAAGGTTAAAGAAGTCAAAAATGTTGTTATCTTTATAGATGAAATCCACAATATCATTGGTGCTGGTGGAGCTGAAGGAGCGATAGATGCTTCCAATATTTTAAAGCCCTATTTAGCGAGAAAAGATA
>JBKEBJ010000140.1:0-3357 GCA_047973105.1 Coprobacillaceae bacterium
TATCTTTTATTTTCTGTATATATTAATATTTGTTTTATGATAGAAACTAGCCCAAAATAATATGAATCTTCTTTCAATCCATCTCGAGCACTTTTTTCTTTCAATTTGGAATATTCTTCAGAAGCAATAACTACATAACCAGAAATTTGATTAGCCCCTATTTTTTGAGCTGGATTTTGCACTCTACTTTTATCTAATGATAACCAATCGTATTCTTCATCTCCATATGGGCGAATCCTAAATCCATTTCTAAAAATACTAACTCCTGATATGTCATTTAACATTCGTTTAGTTTCGTTTATACCAAAATCACTGTCATACAGAGTAGACGAAAGTTGCTGTGATAAAGTCTCTATTGCTTCTGGATCTCTATCAAATATTCTAAAATCTATATAGAGATCTGAATCAAAAAACTCTTTTTCCTTAAATGATAATTGTATGTCATGTTCAGTAATGGTCTCAATGGTTCCATTATTTTTATTGTGATATTGTAATTTCATTTTTTTATTTGCATACACATTTCCATAAACTCTATAATCATAATAATCCAGTAATGGGAAGGGCTCAATTTCAACTTCAGAATCTAATCCATCAATCAAATCAAAATTATCAAATTTTAATTTGATATTAAATTGATCTTTATTATCTATTTCAGATATTGGTGTTAATTTATTAGAAGGTGTAAGTAATGTCTTTAAATCTTTGATTAGAAAATCAAATTGGTCTTTATTCCATATGGAACGTTTTTCTTTACTACCGAACATTTGAAAAATAGTGCCATTATTAGCAGTAGTAGCTTTTGTCCTTACATCAATCTCAATTTCATCTAAATATTTACTATCTGCAAAATCATTCCAATTAATTTTCGCTACTGTTTCAACATTGTTATTAACAGATTTTAATATTATTCTTTCTGCTAAAATTGCTGCTGCAAACCTTCCAATACCTTTGCGTCCTTGCATGATTCTCCCCTTAGGGCTTCTATTTCTTGTTAATTTATCACTTGTCGATGGAACAAACCATTTATTTTTTACCACATCTTCACTCATCCCATGTCCATCATCAATAACTTCGATAATTATATCAAAATCATCATTTTTAGAGAAAACGATCTCTACATTTTTAGCATCTGCATCATATGCATTTTTTACTAGTTCTACTAATGCAGCATGCATATCTTTGATTATATCTTCACCTATTGTTATTATTAATCTTGCTGATGGCCTGAATTTTACTTTTGTCATCTCTATCCTCCTTTAAACTCTTTTTTAGTTGCCATTTACAAGCTGATGCTAGCGCCTCTGCCATTAAAGGCGGGACAGCATTTCCAATCTGCGTAAAGGCAGCTGTTCTAGATGATTCGAAATAGTAATTATCTGGAAAAGATTGTATTCGCGCTGCTTCACGAACAGTAATTGATCGATTTTGCTTTATATCTGGATGTATATAATGGTGTCCATCCTTTGCAATATGTGCAACCATTGTATGAGATACTCCCTTTCCATTGATAACTTTAAAACGATCTTGGAAGTCTTGCTGGTTTTTATGGGTCTTTAAATCACTAGGTAAATCTTTATAAGATAACCTTAGTCCTTTATTTACAATTTCTTGTTGGAGTATTTTATATATTTGCAAATCTGAACTATTATTGTATCTTGCATTATGTTGTGTTAAGGTTTTCCAATTAGCTTCTCTAATTCCTCTACTTATTACAGTATTTCCTGCTTGCTTTTTATATGAATAACTTTTTTGATTTTCATTTGAATTTAAACTGGGTAAATCATTAAACAATTGATTTATGCTCCCTTGTTGAAGTTTTGTCTTATTTATTTTTGGAAACTCCAATGAATATTCTTTTTTCCAACCAATTATTAATACCCGTTCTCTATCTTGTAGAACACCAAAGTCTTTAGAATTTAGCTTCATATATTGAAAATTATATCCAACATAATTAAATGCTCTTTTAATTTTATCCAGCATTTTTCGACCTTTTTCATCTGTGGATGATAAAATTCCAGTGACATTTTCAAAGATATACATTTTTGGTGAATACTTACTTAAATATTTTATATATTCTTTATATAAATATTTTCGCTTATCCCCCATCATCTTATTTGAATCTCTAGATCGTCCTATTACACTATATGCTTGGCAAGGAGGTCCACCAATAATTATATCAATTTCTTTTCCAGAAATTAGGTTATCAATTCTCATAAATAAATCTTTTCTAGTTGATTACGGTCATTATACTTATATGTTTTCTTTCCTTCATTACTTGATGTAACAGTTTTATTTCCATACAAGTCATACCCATAAGTAGTTGTTACTTTTTTACCATCTACATACTTTTTACTTTCTTTTAATTCATCTGCATTGTTGTATTTATAAGTATTTGTTTTCCCATTAATTACTTCTTTTGTTAAGTTATCATTTGCATCATAACTCAATTTTGCAGTATGAATCGCTTTTCCACTCTTGGTTGTGTTTTTCTTTGTAACATTTCCATTGTTGTCATAAGCGTAGGTAGATACAACACTACCTTGTGTTACTTTTGCTACTTCTCCTCTAGCATTGTATTCATAAGCAGCAACCTTTTTACTGTTCTTTTGAACATCTTTAAGTAGGTTGTACTTATTGTAGCGATACGTTACCTTATCACCATTTGCATAAGAAATGTTTGTAAGATTTTTATCTTTGTTGTAAGCATATTTCACTGTATTTTCATTTGTATCACGTACAGATGTAACCTGGTTAAACTTGTTATATTTATAAGTTACTTTTCCAGCTTGGTTTTTTGCACTTGTGCGATTATCTCTTGCATCATAAGTATATGTATTCTTATTTTCTTTTACTAGATTGTTATTCGCATCATATGCATATTTAATTTTTGTTCCATCTGGTTTTGTATAACTTGTCTTATTTCCATACACATCATATGAATAATAATGTTTGTATTTATATTCATTGTATTCAGATACCAGTTGATCTTGTCGATCATAATTATAGATTGCATATTTCCCATTGATATCCTTCGTGACTACATTATTATTTCCATCGTAGTCATATTTTACAACACGACCATGAGGGTTTTGAGCTTTCACTAAGTTATTTGCTGCATCGTACTCATATGTATAAGTAATTCCTCTTGCATTAGTTGATGAAATTTCATTGTTGTTGGCATCATATTTTGTCTTTTCAACATTTCCATTTCCATCTTTAACTGCTACTGCATTGCCAGATTCATCATAGGTTACACTTTGTACACTCACCATTGATTTTCCATTTGCTGAAGGAACTTTTAACTCTACAGGACGATTTAATGCATCGTAACTTATTTCTTTTTTAAGGTTGTTTTCA
>JBKEBJ010000239.1:0-2403 GCA_047973105.1 Coprobacillaceae bacterium
GTAGCAGGAGTGATATAGGGCGAGATAAACCTATTTTTTTATATTCCCAATGAAGATACGAGTATTTAGTAAAACATAGAAAAAACCGTTAAACAATTGAGGTCAATTGTCAACGGTCTGAGGGATTGATAGAAATCAATACCTTTATTTTATTTGGGAAAGGAAGAAAGTAAATGAGAAAAAGGATTTTTAAAATAGGAATATTATGTTTGGGATGTATGGTGGTGGCTGTACAAGGCATACATTCTATTTTTGCAGATACACCAAAGGATATTACAAGTTTAGTAGACTTTGGAACCGTTAATGTTTATGTAAAAGGATCATCAACGTCAGCACCTGAATACATTATAAAGGATGATGTTAAACAAGAAAATGCACCAGTGATTAAAGTTACTAGTACTGTGCACTTTGAATTTGGTTGGGAAATTAGTACAACGAATTTACAACAAATGAGTACAGATGATTATTTTTATGTTACATTACCAGAATATTTTCATTTTAGTAATTCTACACCATCAGCACCCTTAACTACTAAGAGTGGTAAAGTAATAGGAATACTAGAAATGGTTGAACATGATGGTAAAAAGAAATTGAAGGCAACACTAAATGATGGGGCTTTTGAAAGTGTTGGATTAGAAGAAGGATATTTATATGCAGTAGGTATGGCAAACGCTGTTAAAGATGGTGTTGAAGTTGGCCAAGGTTCAAGACCAACAATCGATATTGAACCAAATGGTGGTGGACAAAATCCAATGGGTGAAGACCCTGTTGGGGATAATCAAGGAGAATTAGTTAAAAATGGCTATTCAAATGCCTTAACAGGTAGTATACGATGGAGTTTTAATATCTTTAGAGATAACCATATTAAAGCTTTGAATGGAGCACAAACAACGAATTATACAGATGTTATATTTGAGGATCAGTTATCTCTTGATCAAACTTTAACATATGCTTCATTCTCTGTTCCGATATATTTATCAAATAGTAGTGGACAAATGTCTGGTTACCCAATGGGAAACATTCCTTTAGAAAATGTTATTCCTGTATCAACGATACAAAAATTAGTACAAGGAGATACAGAGAATGATACTGAATTTGAATCAAGGATTCGTACTGCGACAAAATTATGTTATGGAGTAACATCGAGTAATAAAGTAATTATTAACTTAAAGAATATTCCAAATATGACAGGTAATGAGGAAGATGGTTTTCTTATTAAAACTAGCTTTATGAATGAACTAGACGATAATTTAGCGACATATGTAGCGAATGGTCTAATTACACAACAAAGAGCAGATTTAACAAGAACTGCATATCAAAATATGTTAACCAATGGTAATGGTGGTGCCTTTGGAATAAATATTTCTATTGATGCTACAACAACGAAAAATAATGGAGAATATTTATATAATAAAGCGAAAGTATCTTGGTCTGATAATACAAATGGAGTAGAGTCTAATGAAGTACAATTACAAGTACAAAAGATTGGTGGAGGTGCTGAGGGTATTCCAAAAGGAACATTCTTACTTACCAAAGAAGATGGAGAAACAAATATTGCTTTAAAAGATGTAGAGTTTGTTTTAGAAAAGAAAAACAATGCTTTATATGAAGAATATGGTACATACATTACTGATGAAGAAGGAAATATTAAAGTAGAAAATTTAGTACCAGGTGAATATCGTATTAAAGAAATAGATAATCCAAATACATTATATGGAGATGAAATTGCATTCAATCCAGAAGGAATAGTGGATGAAGAAAACTACTATTACTTTGAAATTGTCAGTAGTGCTACAAATGGTATAGAAGTAACAGCGTATAACTATATTAGTTATGGTGATGTAATTCTAACTAAAACAGATAGTAAAACAAGTGCTGTTTTAAAAGGTGCTGAGTTTACATTACAAAAAGAGGATGGAACAATTTTAGAAGCGAACTGTATAACAGATGAAAATGGACAGATACAAGCAACGGGCCTAATTCCTGGAAAATATCAGTTTATAGAAACAAAAGCACCTACTGGTTATATTTTATCTACAAAGCCATTATCTTTTGAAATAGTGCGAAATCAACAAGCTACATTAATGATAGAAATGATGAATGATATTATTCCAGAAGCGTCAAATATTACAGATAATCAATCTAAAGAACTTGAGGCAAAAAACCAAGTTTCCGTAATAGAAACAGTTGATAATACAGATATTATTATTTTGATTATTAGCTTGATTATCTCAGAGTGTATAATAATACGTTTTAGACAGAAAAAAAGGATATAAAATATCCTTTCAGAGTGTCGACAAAGTCAAAAAGACTAGTTGACACTTTTTCTATTCACATCTTTTTGTGACTTCCTCTATTTACGATACATACCATCCTATAAATGGTATAATTATCGTGTATGGA
>JBKEBJ010000332.1:0-5237 GCA_047973105.1 Coprobacillaceae bacterium
TGTAGAAGATATAGCAGACAAAATAAACAGGATGCCAAGGAAAATGTTTGATTTTGAGACGCCATATGATGTAGAATATAAATTAATAGAAAGTGGTGCGGTTGAGATTACATAAAAGAAGATATGGCTTGCCATATCTTTTTTTACTAGTTTTGTAAATGAAAGCGTTTGTGTCTTTCATTTGTTATAATCATGCTTGAGGTGAAAGTATGGAGAAAGTGATTTTTTTTGATATTGATGGAACATTGGTCCATCATGAAAATGATAAAAGAAAGATTCCTAGTACTGTTGTAAAGCAGTTAGATCGTTTAAAAGAAGCAGGCTATTTATTATTTGTTGCGAGTGGTAGACCATATACTTTTATTAATGATGCAATTTCAGATTATAAATTTGATGGGTATATCCTTTGTAATGGGGCACATGTAGAATGTCAAAATGAATTTTTATATCATAAACCAATGGAATATGGTGAAATTAAAAAATTATTAAAAGAACTAAGAAATGTTGGATGTGAATATATTATTGAAACTAAAAGAGAAAGTTATTTACATCCAGAGTATAAAGTATTACGTGATTACTTTATTACTTGCGATATTAATGAATCATTATTATTACATAACTTTGATGAAGAAGAGGTATCACATCAAGCATTAAAGTTAGAGATAACAGCTAAGGAATCTATTCGTAAAAAAATAGAAGAGTATCTAAAAGGAAAGTTTAACTATGATTGTCATGGGACAGATAATGCTTTTGAAATATATTCTTCTGAAGTTACAAAAGCTGTAGGTGTAAAAAAAGTATTGGAATATTACAATATTAAAAATGAAAACAGTTATGCTTTTGGCGATGGATTAAATGATATAGAAATGATTAAATAAGTAGGGAATGGAATTGCGATGGGTAACGCTGTTCCTGAATTAAAAGCAATAGCTAATAAAGTTTGTGGTAATGTCCATGAAGATGGATTAGCGAAAGCTTTACAAGAATTATATTAGAAATATAGGATGTAACATTGTTCGTTTGTTACATCTTTTTATATTATAATATAGTAACAGTATTAGGATGATATCCATGTTAACAAAGAAACAAGTAATAACAATTGCGAAAGAGTATCATACAAATGCCTATCGTAAGAATATTCTACGTTATGAAATCACTAATATACAATTTCTTGAAGGTTCAAACTACTATCATACTAGTTCTGTTTGGGAAGTGACTTTTGATGTTGAAAGTTGGGATGATATTTGGTACGCCATAGTTATTGATAATCATAATGGAGATATTATATGTTGTAGTAATGCTTGGAATTCAAAGTATGAAGCAGAGAAATAAAAAACAGGTGTTCTTAGGAATACCTGTTTTGTTTATGTAATAGGTAATGTAACACTAAAAGTAGTTGATTTTTGTAATTCACTTTCTACTTTGATAATTCCATTATGTTGTTCAACAATCGTTTTAGCGATGGATAGTCCAATACCATAGCCACCTGTTTGACTATTTCTAGATTCATCAGCACGATAGAAACGATTAAATATACGTTTTATATGTTCTTCTTCAATACCTTCACCACTATTCTCTATTGTTATGGTAATGGTTTTTTGTTGTTTAGTTAAGACAACTTTTACATATCCATCTTTATTATTATATTTTATAGCGTTATCTAATAAAATATAAAATAAACGATTTAGAGATTCCATATGTCCATGATATTGCATTGGAAATCCGGTGTAGGATAATGTAACATCTTTTTCATAGGCAATAGCTTCCATAGATAAGATGGTTGTCTCAATTAATTCTGAAATATTAAAAGTTGTTAATAATATATCATTCGTTTGACTCATACGTGTTAAGTATAATAAATCATTGGTTAGTGTCGACATTCTATTGGTTTCATTTTGAATATAGTCTAACCATTTATCTTGTTGTTGCACTGTTTCATCTTGATTGGAACGAATAACATTTAGAGTAGTATTAATAATAGTTAAAGGTGTTTTTAATTCATGTGATGCATTGGCCACAAATTCCTCTTGTCGTTTAAATGATTCTTTGATTGGTTGAATTGCTCGATTCGCATACTTATAACTTAAGATAACAATCACACATGTAACTAAAATAGAAACAACTAAAAATGCATATACAAGATTTAGTAAAACATTAACATTGCTAGTAATATTCACAAAGGCTAATAGATTTCCATCACTACTTTCAACTAATTGAAAAGCCCAATACTGTCCATCATTTTCAAAGAAAGAAAGATCTTTATTTTTGTCTATAGCTTTTGTAATTAATGGTTCTACATCATCATTAGAGATAGTAAAAGGGGTATTATAGATACCTTCCAATTCATTATCTGTATTTAATAATACACAAAAGGAAGTTGATGCAAAGTCTAGAGGTTGTTGGCTATTTGGTCCATGTCCGATAGAATTAGGTGGACGAAAGTTTTTTTCTTTTAATTCTTTTTCTAATTGTAAAGTAACATCTTTTCTAACATTTTCATAGGTCATATAAAAAATCGAAGCGAAAGCAGCGATTAAGACAATTAAGATAGATATAACATTAAGAATTAAAAATTTATTTCTTAGTTTCTTAAACATTGTCTTCTCCTTTCAGAGTATATCCAATACCACGTAATGTTTGAATAGTTGCTTCGGAATGCAAGTAACTAAATTTTTTACGTAAAAAAGATATATATACTTCTACATGATTATGATCAATATCAGAATCGTAGCCCCACACCTTTTCAATTAATAAATCTTTAGATAATACTTGTTGTTTACTACGAATAAAGAATTCTAATAATTCTCCTTCTTTATGTGTTAGTTTAATATTATTATCACCTTTATATAAAGTTAGATGCGATTTATCAAACTGTAGATCGCCATACGTTAACATCGAAGGAATAAAAGTATCACTTTTTCTACGAACATTAGCACGTATACGTGCTAATAACTCTTGAATATCAAATGGTTTAGGTAGGTAATCATCAGCACCTGTATCTAAACCTTTTATTTTATCTTCAATTTGTGATTTGGCAGTTAACATAATAATGGGGGTACTTATTTTTTCTTGACGTAATGTTTTAAGTACGGTTAGACCATCTATTTTAGGTAACATGATATCTAATAATATTAAATCGTATATATCCGATAAGGCATTATCTAAGCCACATTCTCCATCACTTGCAGTATCTACTATATATCCTTCCTTACTTAATATTTGAGAGAGAGTATCAAGTAAAGGTAATTCATCTTCTATAATTAATAATCGCATTATATCACATTCTTTTTTTTAGTATAACATAAGTAACTTAAAAGATTCTTAAAGAATGAAATTAAAATTATTTAATCTTTTTAAGATTCTTTTAAGGTCTGTTTTATACACTATAGTTACAAGGAGGTCGAGTTCAATGAGTAAAGAAGTATTTAATCGTAAAGAATTGAAGTATATTTTAGATGAAAAGTGTTTTCTAGAGATGCAACAATTATTAAATATATATATGCATTTAGATTGTTTTAATCAAGGGTATAAACCATATCGTATTCATACCCTTTATATAGATACAGAGGATCATCAAATGATTCGTCATTCTCTATCAAAGCCAAAATTCAAAGAAAAGATTCGTTTACGCTCATATCAACCATTTAGTACTAATGAATTAGTATTCTTTGAAATAAAGAAAAAATATAAAGGAGTAGGTAATAAACGAAGAACAAAAATGTGTTTAAGTGAGGCCCTAGCTTTTATTGAAACAGGTGAAAAACCAGAATTACAAGAATATATGAATCCGCAAGTAATTAATGAATTAGCCTATATTCTTGATGGTGATAAAAAATATGTTAAAACATATATTTCTTATGATCGAATGGCCTTTGTTGGAAAAGAGAATTCAGATTTACGTATTACTTTTGATCAAAACATTAAAGGATGCAGAGGTAGTAAAGAAATATATTTGTTAGGAGAAGATTGTTATGTCATGGAAATTAAAGCAGAAAAAGGATTTCCTTTGTGGTTAACAACATTCTTATCAGCCTATCATGTGTATAAACAAAGTTTTTCTAAATATGGAAAAGAGTATCAAATGTTTTTACAAGGAGCGTATCAAGATAATGTAATCAGGGAAGTTATATCAATGCGTAAGAAGGAGAGCGGAAATGTTAGAGTCTATATTTAATACAGCAGTAGAAAACACATCATTAACTTTACAAGTAATTATTATTACTATGTTAGCGTCATTTGTTTTAGGCGTTATCATTGGAATTACGTATTTAAAAACCTCAAAGCGAAATGAAGTCACAAATGATTTTATTATTACTATTATATTATTACCAATATTAATGAGTACAATTATTCTATTGATTGGTAATAATATAGCAGGAGCCTTTAGTTTAGCTGGGATATTCTCAGTAATTCGTTTTAGAAGTGCACCTGGATCAACAAAAGATATTGTATTTATTCTGTTTTGTGTAGGTGTAGGATTAGCTTGTGGGATACAAGCATACACCTATGCGATGTTATTTACAGTATTAGTATGTGGATGTTTATATATGTTATCTTTAGTTACAAGATATCAAGGAAAACAAATATATATGCAAGTAAAAATACTAGTACCTGAGAATTTGAACTTTGAAAATATATTTGATGAAATATTTGAAGAATATACAGTGAATTATGATTTTGATTATATGCGAACTAAGGATTTAGGAAGTGTTTATGAATTAGGATATAGTGTTCTATTTAAAAAGGATATTAATAAGAAAGAGTTTATGGACAATATTCGTTGTCGTAATGGAAATTTTACAATTCAAATGCATTTAAAAACACCACTTAAAAATTAATAGGAGACAGAGTATGAAATGGAAAATAGCCCTGTTAATAGTGATTGGTCTATTACTTACTGGTTGCCGTAGTTCTCCCAGTGAAGATACTACAAATATAAAAGAAGATACCTCTATTATGGCAACCATTAATTTAAGTGATATACCTACATATAATGGAGAAGGTGTAAGTATAAATAATAAAACAATTACTATTAATCAATCAGGAACATATGTAATAGAAGGTCAGATGAGTGATGGAATGGTGTACATTGATGCAACAGGAGAAGTAACATTACAATTAAATAATATGTCATTAATGAATAGTGATGGTCCTACAATTTACGCTACCAATGGTGAAAAACTGACAATTGATATTATAGAAGGAACAGAAAATTATGTAGAGGATAGCAGAGTATA
>JBKEBJ010000331.1:0-8250 GCA_047973105.1 Coprobacillaceae bacterium
AAAATAAGATAGGTAATAACCAAGATTAAATAGAGTATTGATAAATACTCCATAACATCCCCTAACTTACATCAACACTAGTTCCCCAGTTTGATGTATCTGCATTCTTGTCCCTCCATAGCACACTTTTGTGCACTACTATCGTATCACAATTATGGGTGTACGAAGCCCTGAATTTGTTTCCAGTTTTTCCCACTATAGAACGGATAAAAGTTCAGGTTAATAATAATATTATTAACAGATTATTTTAGTATGTAATACAATAAAAATAAAAGATTTTTGATCATATATATGATATAATCTGTAAGCGAGGTGAAGTTTATGGAATATAAAGTAGTGCTAGGTGATTTTCAAGGTCCCTTAGATTTACTATTACATTTAATTAAAGAAAAAGAGATGGATTTGGAAACACTAGAAGTTTCAGCGATTACAGAACAATACTTAGAATATATTCATTCCATGGAAGCTTCTCAATTAGAAGTCATGTCAGAGTACTTAGTAATGGCTGCAGACTTAGTAGAAATGAAAAGTAAATTATTATTACCTAAAGAAACATTAGAAATAGAAGATGGCTATGTAGAGGATCCTAGAGAACAATTAATTAGACGTTTAATTGAGTATAAACGATACAAAGATGTTTTAGAGGATATTCGAGAAAAATATGAACAAAGACAAACTGTTTTTGTGAAACCAGCAGAGAATATGGAACCTTATACAATTGATACTTCAACAATGATTCCAGAGGGATTAGAAGTTTATGATTTAATGCGTGCTATGCAGAAAATGTTCCAAAGAAAAGCATTAAGCAAACCACTAGATACGCATATTGCTAGAAAAGATATTAGTATTGATGATAGAACAGAACAAATTCGTAGTTTCTTTAAAACACGTGTAAATAAAAGAGTAAAATTAGAAGAGTTGTTTGAGCGTGAGGATCGTTTCTATTTTGTTGTTACTTTTATATCTATATTAGTATTAGCTAAAGATGGTGAAGTAGAAATTAATCAAGATGGCTTATTTGATCAAATTTATGTGGAGGGGATATAATGGATGATAAAGAATATTTAGAGATAATGGAAGGAATGTTATATTTAGCTGGAGATGAAGGCCTAGATGTAAAACAAATCGCAACAGTATTAGAAGTGAATAAGAAAAAAGCAACAAATCTTATTGATGCTTTAATTTTGGAGTATGCGAATCGTTCCTTACAAGGAATACAACTTGTTAACTTTGGTGGAAGATATAAATTATCAACGAATCCAAGTCATTTTATTTACTTCCAAAAAATGGTTGAACAAAGTTCAGCTTCTTTATCAAATGCGGCATTAGAAACATTAGCTATTATTGCCTATAATCAACCAGTAACAAGAAATAGAATTGAAGAGATTCGTGGTGTTGGTTGTGATTCAATGATACGTAAATTAGTAGCCAAAGCACTAATCAAAGATGTTGGTCGTGAGGATACTCCTGGGATGCCAATACTGTATGGCGTAACAGATGAATTTATGGATGCCTTTGCTTTAACATCATTGGATGAATTACCAGACTTAGCAGATGTGGCGGAAGTTCAAGAACAAGAAGATCTATTTAGTACTCGTTATCGAGAAGAGCCAGATGCTGAAGATACTGATGCTGAAGAATCAACTATAGAAGAATAGAAAGATGAAATTATCACTGTTATGGGGGCATTTAAAAACGATTAATACACATAAATATCATGTAACAAGATTATGCTTCCGTTGTGGAATCTATAAACAAGGGATACTTCATGATTTATCAAAATATAGTTGGACGGAGTTGAAAACTGGAGCAACATATTACAATGGAAAACGTTCACCGAACAGTATCGAAAGAGAAAAAATTGGTTATAGTAAAGCTTGGTTACATCATAAAGGCAGAAATAAACATCATTGGGAGTATTGGGTAGACTTTGGACCAGATGGGACACAGGCATCTAAGATGCCTACTCGTTATGTAGTAGAAATGTTTTGTGACCGTGTGGCGGCTACAAAAACATATTTAAAAAAAGAATATACCGATGCATCTCCACTAGCTTATTATGAAAGAACTAGGTATTACTATGTTATGGAAGAGTCTACAGATAAGGCAATTCATGATATGTTAGAATATTTATCTATCCATGGATTGAATAAAACCATTACCTATATAAAAAAAGTATATTTAGAAAAGTAGAGGAAAAATATATGAAGGAAGTTCAGATAAGTCGTAGTTCTATATGGAATCCATTACAAAAAAAGCTACGAGAGAATATAAAAAAAGAAGAGATGTTTATTGATAGTAAAGAACTATTATTACATTTACATGGTTTGCTTCATCAAAAGGAAGTGTACCAAAGTAAAGAAGATACATTCTTAGATCAATTATATCAAATTACAGATAATAATAACTGGGCTATTATGCCTGGGGAAAAAGATGTTACAGTGGTGTGGAATCTTTGGCACATAACTAGGATTGAAGACCTTACATTGAATTTATTAATTAAACCAGATACTCAAGTATTAAATGAAAATTGGTTACAAAAATTAAACACATCAGTAACTGATACTGGTAATGCAATGAGTGATGAAGAGATAATGAAGTTGAGTAAAGAAATCAATTTCTCAACATTACAACAGTATCGAAAAGCCGTAGGTGAAAAAACTAGACAAGTTTTATCTTCTTTGACATACCAAGATATATTTAGAAAAGTAAATACAGAAGATATTCAAAAAATCATTGATCAAGGAGGGTTAACAAGTCATCCAGATTCTATTTGGTTAGCTGATTTTTGGGGAAGAAAAGATATTGCAGGATTACTATTAATGCCCATAACAAGACATCAAATAGGGCATATTAATGATAGTTTTACTATTATAAAAAAAGTGAATTCTAAAAATGAGTTTTATATGCAATAAGGACATTTTTAATAAAATGTTCTTTTTATATGACTAAAGTCATATAGATTCATTTCTTTTGAAACTAAAAAGAGAGTATACACTTTGTTATAATGTAATCACTAGGAGGGTAAATATGAAAAAAACAATTTTGAAAATAGATGGATTAAGTAAAAAATATGGGAAACAAATTGCAGTAGATCAATTATCTTTAGAAATTAAAGAAGGAGAAATATTTGGTTTATTAGGTCCTAATGGGGCTGGTAAGAGTACAACAATGAATATGATTTGTTCTATTATTAAACCAACTTTTGGAGATATCGAAATATTTGGCTTAAATACTAAAAATCATATGAAAGAAATCAAAAAACAAATAGGTTATATTCCTCAAGATTTAGCTATTCATGGAGATTTAAAAGCTTGGGAAAACGTTGAATTATTTACTGCATTATATGGAATCAAAGGACAACAATTAAAAGATGCGATTAATGATTCTTTAGCTTTTGTAGGATTATCTGATAAACGTAATACATTCACAAAAACTTTTTCAGGAGGAATGAAGAGAAGGTTGAATATTGCTTGTGCCATTGGACATCAACCAAAGCTATTAATATTTGATGAACCAACTGTAGGGATTGATCCACAATCTAGAAATTTTATTTTAAATAAGATAAAAGAAATTAAAGAACAAGGGACAACTGTTATTTATACAAGTCATTATATGGAAGAAATAGAAGCTATTTGTTCTAAAATTGCGATTATGGATGAAGGACAAATTATTGCGATTGGAACAAAAGATGAATTAGTTCAAATGGTATCTAAAGAACATACAGAAGATATGAGTTTAGAAGAAGTATTCTTATTGTTAACAGGAAAATCATTAAGAGATCAATACTAGGAGGGGTAGTATGTTAAAAATATATATTAAGAATCATGTTAAAATGATTTTTCGTAAGAAATGGATTATTGTCTTAATGGTTATTTTTCCTTTATTATTAATTGCTGCTTTATCTAGTGTGTTTGGTGATTTAATGGAAAGAAATCTAACATTGGAAGAATATACGATAGGATACTCATTAGAAGAGAGTGCTGATTTTCCAATAGAGTATTTAAAACAAACATTTGAAGAAAATAAAATACTAGTAAAAGAAATAAAAAATGATGATAAAGAAAAATATTTTAAAGATGAAGCAATTATCGCATACCTAGATATTACAAGGGATGGCTATACTATTTATAAAGTTTCAGGACACGTAATAGAAACATCAATTATTGAGAATATTTGTTATATGTTTTTTCAACAATATAAAATACCAACAATAAATAATGAAGATATTACCATAAAAACTCAATCTTTAGATCTTGCACCATTACCTTCATCTATAGATTATTATGGTATTATAGAGATTGTTTACTTTACGTGGTTTGGTTTTATGTGTTTAACAAGTATCCTTTCTAGTGAACGAAAAAATCGTATTCTACAGAGGGTACAGGTTACTTCTGCATCAAGAATAACTATTTATTTGGCGAAATTTATACCAAGTGTAATTATTAGTTTTATGGAAATGTTAATAGCGATGTTATTATCGTATCTTATTTTTGGGGTACATTGGGGAAACTTATTGTTAAGTTCGATAATTATTCTCTTATCAATCATTGCAGGAATAACTTTCTCACTTATGGTGTTTACATTATGTAAACAATTATTAGTAGGTATTGCTATAAACTATGTTGCCGGTTTTGTAATGGGATTTATTGGAGGGAGTTTTCAAATGTACATGTTTTCACCATTTACTGAGAATATTAAAATACTATCACCTATTTATCATACAAATCGAGCTTTAGTAGAACTTTCTACAAAAGGAAGTAGTGATTATGTTAGTTCCTGTGTATGTGTCTTATTAATAATTAGTGTTGTATTTGCAGGAATTACAATCTTAGGAATGCGTAGAAAAGAGGTGTTAGTATGAATGCGTATTGGGTAATGTTAAAGGCAAATATTAAATTAGTATTACGTAATAAGGGCTATCTTGCCTTAGTAATTATACTACCTCTAATTTCCGTTTCATTATTAAATATTAGTATGAGTAATACTACAGACAATACTTATGAAGTGCAGGAATCAACTGAAAATCATACCAATATTACTAGTTTTGAAGGAATTACACGTTTCACAATTAAAGTATACGATAGTGCAGATAATGAAGAATCTAAATATTTCCTAGACGCCCTTATTGAAAGTGGTTTATATTATATATATCGATATCCATCTAGTGATATGAGTGAACAAGAGATTGAAGAAGATGCAATAAATACTGCAAACAGAAGTAGTCTACAGGCTCTAGTATATATATCAGAAGATTTCTTAGAAAATGATATTACAATATATCCTGTTGGTGAAGATGCAAGAGTAGAGTTATTACAACAACAAATAACGCAGACTTTAAATATTATGAAAAATTATATAAATGCATCAGGAGAAGTTGATATAGCTGCCTTAGAACAATTAGAGATAAATAAACAAATAGTAGAAGTAAATACTTCTGATGTATCTGGAATAACTATTGAACAACAACGGCAACAAGCAAATATTGCTTTTTCTTTATCAACTATGGTATTAGGTTTTGTTTTTACTGGTGTGTGTATTACATCTATCATTAATTATGAAAAAGATCATCAGGTAATGCGACGTATTTTGATGGTTCCAGATGCAAATAGAAAATATGTATTAGTAAAAGCAAATATTACGCTTGTAACTGTATTACTTCAATGTCTTGTAACTATGATAGGTTTTTCATTGTTTGTGAAAATAGATTTTGGAATTACAATGTTACAATATACAGGATTAATATTTGGAATTGGTATTATCTTCAATTTATTAAGTGTTATGATTGGAATGATAATTCCTAATATTATTACTACTAGTTACATTGTATTCTTTATTTGGGCAGCTAGTAATATGTTATCAGGTGTATATTTTCCTGGGGTAGATGTGCCAGAATGGTGGGAGAAGGTATCTTTACTAATGCCACAAAAATGGTTATTAATTACAAGTGAATCTATGTTAGGGGGAGATTCTTCAGCAGTTTTAACATATATATTAGTGATTGTTGGATTTGTTATTTTAATAGGAACTTTAGGTTTCTTTGGAATTCGTCTAAATGAACAAGAATAATTGTGTTACAATATATTTATAAATTATAAATAAAAAGGTTACTTATGATTCAAAATATTAATAAAAAATATTATTTTATGATTATTAAAAGCATTTATATGTTAGTACTATTAGTATTTTTCATAGTGTACATGGAGGACAGTATGCCAAATATTGGATGGCAATTTCTAATATTTGCCTTATTATTCATGTTAACTACTTTGTATGAATTAATAATAGAACATAAAATAATACTTTCTTTATTAGAAATTGGTGTAAGTAGCCTTTTAATATTTTTATTTCATATTGATTATGTGTTTTTATTACCTATTGTTTTATTAGATTTTATTTCCTATATGAAGTGGCCAATCTATATGTATTTTATACCACTTCTATTTACTATAATGCTTCCAAATAATCAAGAATTATATCTATTGTTTAGTAGTTTAACAAGCATTATTTATTATCAAAATTACATAATCCTTTTTGAATATCAGTCAACTATAAAATTACAAGAACAAAAAGAATATTTACTAAAAAGCAGAATGAAACAAGATGCTAAAAATAGTCAACATCATTATGAAAAACAACTTTTATTAGAAAGGGAATCACTCTTCCAAAGACTTCATGATCGTTTAGGTCATACTATTAATGGTTCAATTTATCAATTGGAAGCAAGTAAATTATTAGTAGAATCAACACCAATAAAAAGTAGAGAATTAATGGAGAATGTCATAAGGGCCATGCGTTCTAGTATGGATGATATACGTCAGATGCTACATAAAGAAAGACCAAATAAACAACAATTAGCGATGCTACAACTTCAACAGTTATGTAACGAATGTAAGAACACATATGATATTGATGCAATATTAGATATAGAAACGAAAGATGCAAAAATTCCAGAGAGGTTATGGGAGGTTATTCTAGACAATAGTGTGGAAGCAGTCACCAACGCCTTAAAGTATTCTAAATGTAAGAATATTGAAATTAAAGTTAGAGCATTGCCACAATTTATACAATGTTGGATAAAAGATGATGGTATAGGGTGTGAACAAATACAAGCAGGTATGGGAATACAAGGGATGAAACAAAGAGTACGAAAGGTAAATGGAACAGTACATATAAATTCAGAAATAGGTTTTGAAATACAAATGATACTACCATTCAATATAAGGGAAGACTAAATGGAAAAGATTAAAGTAATAATTGTGGATGATAGTGATTTTATTAGAGAAGGAATGCACATTATTTTGAATGTTGATGAAGAATTTGAAGTTATTGGCACAGCCAGTAATGGTAAGGAGGCCTTAGATATATTACAGCAACAATCTGTTGATGTTGTTGTGATGGACATTCAAATGCCCATTATGGATGGTATTGAAGCAACTAAGGAAATAGTAGAAAGAGATTTAGGGAAAGTATTGATTCTAACTACTTTTGATGAAAATGATTTAGTTGAAAAAGCTATTCAAAATGGCGCTAAAGGATATTTAATAAAAAATCATACACCTGATAAATTGAAACAAATGATTAAGGCCATATATAATGGAGTTAATGTTTTAGATGAAAAAGTATTTATGAAAATATCAAGTCAAAGTTTACACGCAGATACAAATTTTGATGCCTCATTATATACAGCAAGAGAAATGGATATTATAGAGTCGATTGCAGAAGGATTGTCTAATAAACAAATAGGTGAGAAATTATTTATTACAGAGGGTACTGTTAAAAATTATATTAGTACTATATTAGAGAAGAGCCAACTGATGCATCGAACACAACTAGCAATATACTATTTGACTGGTAAAAAATAGAACTAAGAACATTAACAATGAAAACACTTTCATAATTTGAACAAAAATTGTATTTATATTAGCGCTATGTTATCGTAGAAGTATAATATATGGAGGTAATGAAATGAAATTAATAGTTACAAAAGATTATGAAGAAATGAGCCAAGTAGCAGTAGAACATCTATTAGGATATATGTATCAGGATAGAAAAGTAAACCTTTGTATTACTGCAGGAAAAACACCAGAAAGAATTTATGAAATTCTAGCAGACAAAGTTAAGGGAAAAGATTTTGATAATGTTCACTATTTTAATTTTGATGAAGATGAAGCTAAGGATAATGCATACGGAGTTACGATGCGTGAATTAAAACGTTTATATTTAGATCCAGCAGGTATTAAAGATACA
>JBKEBJ010000374.1:0-8004 GCA_047973105.1 Coprobacillaceae bacterium
CACATTCTTTAATTTTATAGATTAACTCAACCATAATCAACCATGGTTATAGAAGGTTGATAGAAAGGAGACGTATATTGTAGATGACTGTTAAATGAGTCATTTATAATATACCAGGTGAGAAAATGAGAAAAACACTAAATGAGTTGGCGCAACATTTGAAAATGATTATGCCTGAAATACCTGAAACATATAGTATTAATCCAATATTAAAAAATATTTCAGATGAAGATAATATCAAAAAGGGAGTTCTTGCGTATCGAGAGTTTTTGTCTCATCTTTATGATATTTTAATCAATGAAGGAGAGAAATACGATAGTCATAAAAAAGTAGCACATGAATATGAAGATCGAACAACATTATCTGTATATTATCCGTTTCTACAAAATATAAAGATTTTATTGATGAACATAGGATTATATGGAACTCTAACGAAAGATAATCAATTTCTTATTTGTAACAATAGGATCTTCAATGAAAAGCTATCTACAACAAAAACCCTAGAATGTTTACGTTTTCTAATAGAATGTGGAATCTGTATTGATGGTATTGATGTGAATGAGAAAAAACAAAAATTATCGGATGTTGAAACTATGAAAATATCTTACCCAAATAATACTTCTATGTTAATTGGATTAAAAGTCATGGTAACAGCGGAAAAAGAATTCGGAACACTTTCTAATCAAGACATCTTTTTACGATGTGATTATAGAGCGTTGAAAAATGAAGAAACGGATGTATTATCAATAGTAAAAGATACAATAAGACCTTTACCAAATAAAGTACAAGAATTTATATTACAATTACACCAAGACTATTTAAATAAAGGTGTAAAATGTATAGTGGAAATAAAAGGATATTGGATTTATATTAAATACATGTATAAAAGAAAAGATATATGGGGAATTAATACGTCTCTTAATAATGGTTTTCATATAAATGTTAAAGCGCAAAACATGGATACATATTTAGACGCTATTGAAACATTTCCTCCATTCTTGAAACAAATCATTAATAAAGGTTATGGTTGTGGTAGAAAAATAGAATCCATTGGTCATTGTAATGGTGGTTGTAGGGGGATGATTATTCCACTAAAAGATTCTGTTTTGGATATGCGTAAGGATATAAATATATGGTTTGATAGAGAACTGAAATCTTTATAATAACTACCTGGAAATTTTCCGGGTTTTTTATTAGTTAGATTAAAGTATTGTGATATAATGAGTAATAAAGAGGTGACAATTATGACAACAAAAAGTAATGTCTTAGCATTGTTAGAACAAGCAAGGGGAGAAAGTATATCTGGTGAAGATATTGGAAATACACTACAAGTGTCCCGTAATGCAGTTTGGAAAGCCATTAAGCAATTACGTAATGAAGGATATATTATTCACGCTATTACAAATAAAGGGTATACGTTAGATACTAGCAATGACTTTCTTTCAATGGGTGAATTAATTCCACATTTAATTAGTGAGATTGATAAAGATAATATTCATATATTAGATGAAGTAGAATCAACAAATAAGATAGCGAAAGAATTCGTTGTTACTGATCCAAAACATGGCAAAATTATTTTAGCAGATAGTCAAACAAAGGGTTATGGTAGATTTCAGCGCTCTTTTTATTCTCCTGCAGCGAATGGTATTTATATGAGTCTTATATTACAAAGAAAACAATTGTCTTTTGAACAACCAACGATAATCACATTTTTAAGTGCGATTGCAGTATGTGATGCTATTGAGGAACTAACAGATAAGAGACCAGTTATTAAATGGATAAATGATATTTATTTAGATAAAAAGAAAATATGTGGCATTTTAACTGAAGCAACAATGGACTTTGAAAGTAATACTATTGATTGGATTGTAGTAGGAATGGGAATTAATTTTAAGGGAGAGTCATTTCCTAAAGAACTAGAAAAAAAAGCAGGTTCTATATTTGGGAAAGAATTACCAAATATTACTAGAAGTGAATTAATCGCAAATATTATCAACAAAATTTTTAGATACTTCAAAGAATATACTGTAGAACAAATTTTAGATAGTTATAAACAACGATTATTTATAATAGATAGAGAAATTAAAGTTAAAGAAGGTAAAAATATTTATCAAGCAATAGCTTTGGATATTGATAAAGAAGGTAAACTATTAGTTAAAAGACTAGACAATGGATTACATGTTTTAGTATCAGCAGGAGAGATTGAAATATAAATAACAATTCTCATAGTCACCCATGTATATGGAAGTGGTTGACAATAGAAAAAGAGAATAGTAGAATAGGTGACATAGAAATAGAAGAGGTATTATTATGAATAAAAAAATGTCTATCAAAGAAATGACTATAGTTGCTTGTTTTACAGCAGTGATTTGTGTATGTTCACAAATTAGTATTCCGATGCCTTATGGAGTCCCTATGACATTACAGACCTTAATCATTCCAATTGTTGGTATTGTATTAGGAACTAGACTAGGAACTATAACAACAGTACTTTATATAGTTTTAGGTATAATCGGATTACCTGTTTTCGCTGGGTTCACAGGTGGAATAGGTATTTTATTTGGACCAACAGGAGGGTTTATTATTTCTTTTCCAATATTAGCGTTGACAGCAGGAATTGGGTCAACTAAAGATAATAAGGCAATGTTATGGCTATATTTGATCTTGGGAACAATTATTAATTATATTGTTGGAATGCTTATATTTTCATTAGTAACTAATTATAGTTTGGCTATAGCTTTTAGTGCTTGTGTGTTACCATTCATTCCTACTGCAATTATAAAAATAGGATTAACCTATTTATTTGGTGTTAGAATGAAGGAATTAGTAGGAAGAAGAGTAGCGATATTATGAAGTTAAGACCACATCATTTACTATGTACCCAGGGTTATAGTAAATGATGTGATAAAAGGTTTGTTGATAATATGACAGTTATTACAAATCGTCTACGTAAGGAATCAAAAACTAAAATAGATATTACTTTTTCAATGGATAGTCTTTGTTGTAAGTGTCCTAGAAACATTGGGAAAAATATATGCCAAGATGATGATAAAGTATTAGAATACGACAAGAAAGTGATCTCTTATTTTAAAATAGAAGAGAAAACTTATATATATCAAGAACTCATCAAAGAAATAAATCACCAAATGTCAGAAGAAATCATGGATGATATTTGTAGTTCTTGTAATTGGTACCCAATTAGTAATTGTAAGCATAATATATTAAAAAAGAAGTACAGTAAATAAACAACTATGATATAATTTATATATCATATAAGTAGAATGAATTGCTTACTATTAGAAGGAGAAAATATGTTTAATATAGTAGATATTAAAGAAAAGTTTACATTGGTAACAGAGTATTATACACCCAAAAGAATTGCCTCATTAAATGGTACTGCAATAAAAATTGCTAAGTTTAAGGGACCTTTCACATGGCATACGCATACAGACTCGGATGAAATATTTTGGGTTATTCAAGGAGAATTGAAAATATTATTAAAGGGCGAAAAAGAAGAAGCAATTACTTTACAGGAGAATCAAATGTTTTCTGTGCCCAAAGGGATAGAACATAAACCAATGGCTGAAAATGAAGCATGGATCGTTTTATTAGAACCAGATGACATGTTGAATACAGGAAATGTTGATAATGAATTTACTGTAAGGAATATTGAAAAAATTTAAGATAAATAAAAAAAAGTTCTTTTTTGAACTTTTTTTATTAAAAGTATTGACAATATAAAATATTAAGTGTATATTACGTACGTAGACCGACCGGCGGTCTAGGAAATAACTGAAATAGAAGTAACAAATAGCTCAACACAATTGTTGAGTAAAAAAACACTAAACAATAGACCGACCGGCGGTAAAGAAAAAAGGAGAAATAAAAATGAATAATTATGAAATGATGAATGAAATCACAAAAGAAACAAAAGTAGAACAAGAAACATGTAGGATGGTTTTAAAAGCATATGAAAAATATGGAGAAAAAAATGTATTACGAATGAAAGCAAAACATATGGAAGGTATTGTAGGATATATTCATGAAGAAACAAGTATTCCTAGTGTAGAAGTTGAAAGTGTTATGAGCACATTCTTTAAAACAACAAGAAGAGAAATAAGAAATAGAGTACCATTTGTTAAGAAAGAAAACTAAATAAAAAAGAAAGAAAGAGAATATAGAAATGGAAAAGTCAAATAAATTAATTAAAAGAGTAGCAATAGGATTTGGAGTATTATCATTAGTAGGAATATTATCACAACAAGTAGAAAACTCATTAGATAAAGAAGCGATTAAAGAATATGTAGAGACTAACTTTGAAGAAAATAATGAAAAAGATGAACATATTAATTTTGAAATTGGAGATCGAAGAGAATATTCTTTCTTAGAATTGATAGTATTTTAAAAACTAAATAATAGAAAGAAGAGGAAAGAAAAATGGAAAAGTCAAATAAATTAATTAAAAGAGTAGCAATAGGATTTGGAGTATTATCATTAGTAGGAATATTATCACAACAAGTAGAAAACTCATTAGATAAAGAAGCAATTAAAGAATATGTAGAAACTAACTTTGAAGAAAGTAATGAAAAAGATGAACATATTAATTTTGAAATTGGAGATCAAGAAGCTTCGATTTCAGAGTACCTAGGATTTTAGATACTAATTTGATTGTTACTCAATTTGAGTAACAATTTTTTATATATGAAATTATGTTCTTAGATTTTTCTATATAAAGGATAAATGCATAAGAATATTTTAATGTAATATTGATAGTAAGAGTAATATAATTTTCTATACGCCACTCTTTTTACAATATACTATTTTCTGCTTTGCAAGATTGGTTTATTAGCTATTAACAGTTAATTTTAATAATAAAATAGTGTTTTGGTGCGATAATAGTGTATAATTATGTAACGAAATAGGATGTCAAAATAAATAAGAGGGGGAATAATAATGAAGGAAACATTAAAACAAAGGTGTGAATTATTTATTCAAAATAGAGATATTATAAAATCGAAGTTTGGTTGGCAAAGTACATATATGTATCCACTATGTGCTAATATCTATACTTCTAAAAATCAGACTGTTAATGTTGATCAAATGAATTATTGTAAGTCTATATTAAAAGAAAAAACAGGAGTTTTTTCTAATTTTAGAGGAACATCACAAATGGCTACTATTACTATACTAGCTATGTCACATAACCCAGAACAACAAATGGAAAGAATGTTAGAACTTTACAGTAAGTTAAAGGAGTATTTTAGTACTTCTACATATTTAACTGTTTCAGCAGCAATGTTAGTAGATCTTATACAACCTAATCAATATGATAAAGTTGTTAATCGTACACGAGATATTTATGATCTTATGAAGCAAGCACATCGCTTTTTAACTTCTAGTGAAGATAGTACTTTTGCAGCATTATTGGCAGTATCAAATTTAGAAGAAGAATATATTGCCGAAGAGATGGAGAAATGTTACCAAATATTGAAGGGACATTTTAATTCCAGAAATGCAGTACAGTCTTTAAGTCATGTATTAACATTAGGAGAAGGCCTTGCTGAAGATTAATGTAATAAAGTAATAGAAATTTTTGATTACTTATACGAACATGGATATAAATATGGTAAGAATTATGAATTAGCTACGCTAGGTGTTCTAGCAATGTTGGATGTTGATACAGAAATATTATGCCAAGAAATAATGGAAGTTGATGACTTTCTAAAAGAACAAAAAGGTTTTGGTGCTTTTAGTGTTGGATCTAAACAACGATTGATGTATGCAGCATTATTAGCTATGAATGAATATATTCCAAGTAAAGAGATATGGCAAGCTACTACCTTAAATAGTGTTATTTCTATTGTAATAGCTCAACAAGTAGCTATCTGTGCATCGATAGCCGCAACAAGTGCTGCTTCTAGTGCTTCAAGCTAAAATATAATCATACAAATGTGAATAACTAAACAACTTAAGGGTTGTTTTTTATGACTAAAAATATTACCAGCTCTTTATAAATGTTAGTTAAAATATATTAAAAATTGACATAAATATATTTAATTATTATAATATTACAAAAGTAGTATTTAGTTAGGAGGACATCATGGAATATCCACAAATAACAGAAGCAGAATTAGAGATAATGAAGGTTATATGGGATAATCATCCTATTAATACTAATAAAATTGTTGATATCTTAAGTGATACTATTGATTGGAGTCCAAGAACTATTATGACAATGTTAAGTCGTTTAGAAAAAAAGAAAGTAATTGCTCATAATAAAGAAGGTCGTATTTTTGTTTATTATCCTTTGGTTAATAAGGAACAATATATTAATGTTGAAACAGATAGATTTATAAATAAATTTTATGATGGACAAGTCACTCAAATCGTAAGTAATTTTATTGAAAATGAAATGCTTAATAAAGATGAAATTAATGAATTGAGAGACTTATTAAATCAAGCAGTAAAGAAATAGAGGAACTATTATGATAGCACGTTTCTTACTAAGTAATATTGTTAGTATTCTTATATTACTAATGATTATAATAATAAAGAAAATCCTAAATAAACAGTTAACCATTAAATATCACTATTGGATTTGGTACGCTTTTATTCTATCACTATGTCTTTTTTTAATTCCTAACATAGTGATCAAAGATATTTCGATGTTATCAACTTTTGAAAGTGCATTACTAAATAATAATCAAAGTACTTTAAATACTACACAAACAATATATGAGAATACAGGATTAATAAATGATATTACTACAACAGTTAATAAAGCTGATTTTACATATATAATAAATATTTTCTATGTAGTCTATGGAATAGGGATAGCATTAGCGATAGGGCATGCTTTTCAAAGAATAATAGATTTAAATAGAACTAGAAGGAAAAGTAATAACCCAGATCAAGATATATATGCTTTATTTGAAGATTGTAAAAGAAAATTAGAAATACAAACTACAGTGGAATTATATATATTGGATGAAAATATTTCACCATATTCTTATGGTATATTTCGTAAGAAAATCGTTTTACCAAAAACAATAATGAGTAAAGAATCGAGTAAAGATATAGAGTATATACTTTTACATGAACTAATGCACATTAAGCATCATGACGCTTTTCGTAATATTATTTTTTCAATACTTAAAATAATATATTGGATAAATCCTTTTATTTATAAAGCTTTTCAAAAGATTACAAATGATAATGAATTGTATTGTGATGATTGTGTTATTTCTTATTTAAATCAAGAGGAACGTATTGCCTATGGACATACTATTTTGAATGTTTCAGAGGTGTTATATTATCATAAAAATATATTTACAAATAATTTTGGAAGTAATAAAAAACTTATTAAACAAAGAATTACTAATGTCATCGATTTTTCTTTTAGTACAACAAAACAAAGAAGGATTAGTCTTATAAGTATTATGATTGTTATTGGTATAACTTGTTGTCAATTACCTATTCTATCAATGGCTGCTCAAGATCTTAATAGCTACTACAATAACCATATTGAAAATATAAATCAATTAGACTTAGATTCTTACTTTCAAGATGTTGAGGGAACATTTGTTCTTTTAGATAGTAATAATACATATTCTATTTATAATGAAGATTTGGCTAGAGAAAGAGTATCACCGAACTCTACATATAAAATTGCTGATGCATTAATTGCATTAGAAAATAATATAATTACAAATGAACAAAATGAATTGTCATGGAATGGAACAGAGTATCCTTTTGACTCATGGAATCAAGATCAAAATTTACTATCTGCGATGACTAATAGTACAACTTGGTATTTTCAAAACCTAGATAAACAATTAGGTAAAGGGGTAGTAAATAATTATCTAACGAAAATGAATTATGGTAATCAAAATATAACGGCCTCTTTAGATAGTTACTATCTAGAGTCTAGTTTAGAAATTTCGGCTATTGAACAAGTACAATTCTTAAAAAACATGAATGAAAATGTATTTGATTTTGATTTAG
>JBKEBJ010000408.1:0-10836 GCA_047973105.1 Coprobacillaceae bacterium
ATGCTTTACTATTTCATTGTAAAGATCTATCAGGAATCAATGGTGTTCATCGACCTGGTATTGTGCATCGTATTGATAAAGAGACAAGTGGTCTATTAATGGTAGCGAAAAATGATAAAGCACATAAAAATTTATCAGAACAATTAAAAGAGCATAGTGTTGTTAGACGTTATATCGCATTAGTACATGGTTCCATTCCACATGAACATGGTAAAATTGATGCGCCTATTGGTAGAGATTCTAAAGATCGTCAAAAAATGGCGGTTACTGAAAACAATAGTAAAAGAGCTGTTACTAACTTTACAGTAATAGAACGATTTACGGATATGTGTTTAGTGGAATGTCGTTTAGAAACTGGTAGAACTCACCAAATTAGAGTACATCTTGGTTATATAGGATATCCAGTATATGGAGATCCAAAATATGGTAAAAGAAAAGATGATCAAAGTCATGGACAATATCTACACGCTAAAATTTTAGGTTTTGTACATCCGACAACAAATGAATATATGGAATTTGATAGTGATTTACCAGATTATTTTGAAACAAAAATTGAAGAACTTGAGGAGGAAATGGAGCATGAGTAAAGTAATTAGTTGGGATCAATATTTTATGGGTGTCGCAAAATTATCGGCATATCGTTCTAAAGATCCAAATACCCAAGTAGGAGCTTGTATTGTTAATACAGATAACAAAATTGTAGGTGTTGGTTATAACGGATTACCTTGGGGATGTGAAGATAGTGAGTTTCCTTGGGAAACACGAGAAGGGGAACTACAAGAAACAAAATATCCATATGTGGTTCATGCAGAGTTAAACGCTATTTTAAATAGTACATCACATTTAAAAGGATGTCGTATCTATGTGTCTTTATTTCCTTGTCATGAATGTGTTAAGGCAATTATTCAAAGTGGAATTAAAAAAATAATATTTGAAGATGATAAGTATAGTGGAACACAGAGTGATGTTGCTGCAAAGCGAATGTTAGACTCAGCTGGAGTTGAATATACAAAAATGTCTAGATTTGATATTGATGTAAAATAATGAATAGTATACCTAGAATATAGGTATACTATTTTATATAGTAAAAGCAATACCCCTAAGGATATTGCTTTATTGCTTTTGTAATAAAACTTTAACTCTTTTGAAGTTTGTCATGTTTGTTTTAGTAACCTTATTCAACATATCAATACCATATTTATTAACAATATCAACAGCTGTATGGTCAACGCTAGCGTTAGTACCTCTAGGTAATTTCATTTTTAAGCTTTTTGACATGTTTGTGAAATATTGTAAGTACGCGTATCGAGAAAGAATACCAGAGCACATAATTGCGTAATATTCTTCTTCACCTTTTTGATGAAATTCTAAATCTTTAACAACGATAACTTCATCTTTTAAATAATTGTAGTATGTTTTTGGTGAAACAAATTGATTAATAACTTTATGTTTCACAGGTAATTGCAATTTCTGCATTACATTAGTAACTGCTTGGTTATATAATTTTGCTTTAATATTAGCTAAGTTGTTCCCTTCCTTAGCCATATTATTGTAATGTGAATTGTCTAAAATTAAAAGACTATAGATAATTCTATCTTTAATCTCTCTAGCAATATTAATCACTGTTTGATCGCTAAGGGTTTTAGGATCTTTTATTCCAATACTATGTAACCATTCACTATCCCTCTCATCGATGTAGCAGGCAACGACACATAAGGGACCGAAAAAATCAGTAGAACCAGTTTCATCGCATCCAATATGACTAGCTTTAAAATACCTATTCGTATTTTCTAACACATCACTATCTTGCTCGCCCTCTAAAACTGCCTCCCTAAAAGGAACAAGTTTCTTACTATTCAGTGATTGCTTAATATGAAATTGTCTGTTTGTTACTTCTGTCACGTGTTAGCCCTCCTAGAATCTATTATAATTATAACATATTTTTATCATTTTGACAGTATATTTTTGTTTTGTTACAATAATAATTGAGGAGGTTATATGAATTTTCCAGTAAATGCAACAATATTAGATATTGTTTTTATAGTTTTCACATTACTTATGCTAATAATCGGATATTTGAAAGGTTTTGTTGTTCGATTATATGATTTTTTAGCGATGATTGTCGCTTTATTATTAAGTATGTTTCTTTCAGGTCCAATTAGTGAATTAATTCAACTTTATACAACGGATGGAATTATGGCAATCATTGGTATGTTTATTAATCGAATGTTTGTCTTTGGCATACTTTTTAGTATATTTAGACTAGTTTTCTTTTTGATTGGTAAGTTTGTTAAACCAACACTAAAGGCAGCAGTTTCTAAAATTTCTTTGATTCAAAAATTCGATCAAGTTTTAGGTGTGGTTTTAAGTTTTATAGAAGTTCTAATAATCAGTTATATTATCCTATTAATCAGTGTTTCACCAATCTTTAATGACGGAAAAGAAGTAGTTAACGATACTGTTGTCGCAAAACAAGTATTGAAAATTGCACCATCATTATCAGATCAGGTTATGAAAATGACAGATGACTTTCGCCTAATTAATGATATAATAGACCAAGGTGTTAATTATGATTATGGCAGTCCAGAAAGTGTATCTTTAATGTTATCAATGCTCTCAGGAATTGATAACTTTGATTTATTACCACAAGATCAAATTGATGAATTAGTAGGTGGCTATATGGATACTTTAGACCAAGTTGATGGCCAAATAGTAGTGGACAAAGAAACATATGAAACATTGCAAGAACTAGTCGATAAAATAGACAGTTCAAAAATAGATAAAAATAAAATATATGAAAAAATTACGAGAGAATAAAAATGAAAGATACTTATACAACATTAGAGTTTCATCATATTCTTCAACAAGTACAACAGTATAGTGTTAGTCCTGTAACTAAGGATGTTATTTTACAGTTAGATCAGATAGAAGAGTATGATGAGTTATTACAAACACAAGAATATATTAAAGAAGCTATGTATATCCTCCAAAATTTTGGACGTTTACCACTTAGCTATTTTAAAGATATTAACCATCATCTTCAAAAAACTAAGAAGGATGGTGTTTTATTTGGTGAAGATTTTATTAACATTAATCAACAATTACAGAATGTTAAAGAAATTAAAGAGTATTTAGAAGAACAAGAACTACCAGATGGTATATTAGTTCAATACATAGAACAATTACAATTTATTAAACCATTATGGAAACATATCAACACCTGTATTGATTATAATGGACAAATGTTGGATACTGCATCACCAGAATTACGTCGTATTCGTCGCACTATGTTAAGTGCAGAAGCTAGTATACGTAGTAAGATTATGCAAATTCAACAAGATTTTAAAGATTTATTATCACAAGAAACAGTAGCTTCACGTAACGAACATTTAGTATTGCCTGTAAAAGCAGTTTATAAAAATAGGGTAAAAGGTATTGTTCACGCTATTTCAGCTAGTGGTCAAACTATTTTTGTTGAACCAGATGCTGTTGTTCAAATTCACAATCAAGTTGTTCAATTACAAGAAGAAGAAAAAAGAGAAATACATCGTATTTTAGTAGAGCTTTCTAAAGAAGTGAAAGAAAATTATGTTGTTTTATATGCTAACCAAGTAATATTATTAAGTATCGATGAAATCTTTTCTAAAGCACAATATGGGGTATCAATTAATGGATGTATACCAGAGGTGAAATTAGATTATTCCAATCTTATATTAAAAGAAGCTCGACATCCATTAATTGATCCTAATGATATTGTTAGCAATGATATTGTTATTGTAGATGGTAAGCGTACATTATTAATTAGTGGTTCTAATACTGGTGGTAAAACTGTTGTATTAAAGACAGTTGGTCTATTGAGTATTATGGCATTGTCTGGTTTAGCAGTACCATGTTTTGAAGCAACAATACCTTTTTTTGATGACATATTTGTAGATTTAGGAGATGAACAATCCATTGAACAATCTTTATCTACTTTTTCAAGTCATATGAAAAGACTAGTAAGCATTACCGAAAATGTTACAGATAAAAGTTTAGTTTTATTAGATGAAATTGGTTCTGGAACGGATCCCCAAGAGGGACAAAGTATCGCACAAGCAATTCTTATGTTTTTATATAAGAAACAAGCATTAACAGTAGCTTCTACGCACTATTCAGGTTTAAAACAATTTGCGAAACAAGAAGATTATATTGTTGTTGCAGCAGTAGAATTTGACCAGGAGAAGATGCAACCTACATATCGTTTATTACCAGGAAATGTGGGTAATTCTTATGCGATTGAAATTTCTAAGCGTTTAGGACTAAGTTTAGAAATTGTGGAAAGAGCAACAAAAATTAAAGAAGCAAATCTAAGTGAATCGGATCGTTTATTAGAACGATTACAAAATGAATTAACAGCGATTCAGATAGAGAGAGATACATTAGATACTACAATTAAAGAAGCATTACAAAATAAACAAAAATATGAAAGAGCATTATCAAAAGTAGAAAATGAAAAAGATGCTATAATAAAAAAAGCTAAAGAAGAAGCTAATATATTATTAGAAGAATCTAAAGCATATGTAGATACTGTTGTGGAGGAATTAAAAGCAAGCAGCGAAATTAAGCCACATATTGTTATTCAAGCGAAAAAGACATTAGATGATATTAAATTCCAAGAAGAAAATGTACTGGTAGAAACAAAGCCACATACATATGAAGTAGGGGATATTGTCAAAGTATTATCAGTTGGACGTGAAGGAACAGTACTATCTATTAATAAAAAAGGTATTTTAACAATTGATATGGGCGGATTGAAGCTAACTGCTAAAACAAATGAAGTATCATATTTACGTAAAAAAGAGAAACCAAAGAAAATAAAAACGAATATTAATGCTTTAAAGAGAGCTTCTTCACAAGGGCTGGAAATTAATGTTATAGGTCAACGTTATGAAGAGGCGATGTTAGCAGTAGACAAATTTTTAGACAATGCTTTGATTCAGAACTATTCAAGGGTTCGTATTGTGCATGGAATGGGAACAGGAGTACTTCGAAAAGGAGTACGTCAATTATTGGATAAGAATAGAAATGTCGTTAGTTATCGAGACGGAGGACCAAATGAAGGTGGACTAGGTGCCACTTTAGCATATTTTGAGTAGGTGAGAAAATGGATTATAAACAGATGATAAGAGATAAGCTATCTTTATTGCCTGTAAGTAGTGGATGTTATCTAATGAAAGATAAAGATGGAACCATTATTTATGTAGGAAAAGCTAAAAAATTGAAAAGTCGTGTTTCTTCTTATTTTAATGGAGCACATGATTATAAGACAACAAAACTTGTTAGTGAGATTGTTGATTTTGAGTATATCGTTACTGATTCTGAAAAAGAAGCTCTATTGTTAGAAATCAATCTGATTAAAGACTATACTCCAAAATATAATATTATGTTCATGGATAATAAATATTATCCATATATTCAATTAACAAGAGAGAAAGATCCTTGTCTAAAGATTGTTCGCGATGCTAGTAAAAAGAAGCATAAACACTTTGGGCCATTTCCAGATTCTACGGCAGCTAGACAAACATATAAACTATTAAATCGTTTATATCCTTTACGAAAATGTAAACATATACCCAAGAAACCATGTTTATATTACTCTCTAGGACAATGTTTAGCACCTTGTGTCGAAGATGTAGATCCAGAAGAATATAAAAAAATCACAAGTCGTATCACAAAATTTATTCAAGGTGATACCAAAGAAACAATTAAAGAATTAGAAGAAAAAATGATGTTAGCTAGTGAAGAACAAAACTATGAATTGGCTAAAGAATGTCGTGATTTAATTCAACATATTCATCATGTAACAAGTAAGCAACACGTACAGTTTAATGATTTTGTAGATCGTGATATTATTGGATATCATCAAGATAAGGGATACTTAAGTTTACAATTATTCTTTATGCGTAATGGTAAATTATTAGCTAGGGACTTGAACCTAGTTCCAGCAACTGAAGATACGCAAGAACAAATCATTCAATTCTTAGTAAGTTTTTATCAACAAAACACATATCCTAAGGAATTATTAGTTCCTCAGGATTTAGATACAGAATTATTAGAAAGTATTTTAGAATGTAAAATTCTAAAACCACAAAAAGGAAATAAGGCTTCTTTAGTAGAGATGGCAATTGAAAATGCGAGAGAAGCTTTAGATAAAAAATTCCTTTTAATTCAAAAGAATGAAGCATCGACAATTGGGGCTATTAAACAATTATCTGAAAAGTTAGATATGCAATTACCTAGAAGAATTGAGTTATTTGATAACTCGAACATTCAAGGTGCTTACGCCGTTGCTGGGATGGTTTGTTTTAAAGATGGTGCTCCTTCTAAAAATGATTATCGTAAATTTAAGATTAAGACGGTGGAAGGTCCAGATGATTATGCAAGTATGCGAGAAGTTGTTTATCGACGCTATTATCGTGTACTAGTAGACCAATTAGAGAGACCTGATTTAATAATTGTCGATGGAGGAAAAGGCCAAATAAAAGTAGCGAAAGAAGTTATTGATAGTCTTCATATGGGAATTCGTGTTTGTGGATTAGCTAAAGATGATAAACATTCAACGGCAATGTTATTGGATGAAAATGGAGAAGAAGTAAAAATTGATAAGAAAAGTGAACTATTTTTCTTGTTAACACGTATGCAAGATGAAGTTCATCGATACGCTATTACCTTTCATAAGAATGTTCGTTCAAAATCGCTATTTCAATCTATATTGGATAGTGTAGATGGAATTGGACCTAAGCGTAAGAAAGAATTACTAAAGACATTTGGAAGTGTTAAACAACTAAAAGAAGCAACAGTTGAACAGTTAACGGAAGTACTTCCTCAAGAAGTCGCAAAAAATTTACATGAAGTTTTAAAAAATTAGCACGGTTAGTCAAAACTTAACATATAGTAAAGTGTAGGGAGACTTTGATATGAATATAATTTTGACACCAAGAGAAAAAGAAATATTTAATTTATTAATAAACAATTATTCAACGAGAGATATTGCTCAGAAATTAGGAATTAGTGAAAAAACGGTAAGGAATCATATTTCCAATGTAATTCAAAAATTAGGAGTAGATTCAAGAATTCAAGCTGACTTCGAACTAATACGATTAAAGGAATTAAGCCTAGAGGTTTAATTCCTTTGTTTTTATGGTTTTTTTACTGTGGTTGGTATATAATATATGCTAGGTGGTATTATGAAAGTTAAGAAATGGCACATATACATAATTGCGATTGTATGTTTTGCATTATGTTTTGTTGCAATTAATAAAAAATATGATCCCTTTTATCGAGTTAATGGTATTAACAATGATAATCGTGCTTTGATTGAACAGTATTTGGATGAAGAACAACAACAATATTTAATTGATAATTCTATTGCTGTTGATTTATTTATACAATACATTGATGTTCCAGGATTCTTATTACAAAATTATGAATATTATAATATGTTAAATAAGGCTAAGGTTTTTAGTGATAGAGAATCCTTGATAGAAAATGCGAACACTATGATTTCCCGTTTAGAAGTGTCATTTGGTAGTGATTCTTTAAAACAGTGTGAAACACTAGTAAGTAATAATTTAGTACCAGCATATTTAAATCAGGAAACATTTGATTTTCAAAACATAGATTATTATCAAATTATTAGAACACTATATGATACTGGGGAATACCAATACATAGAAGATACAAATGGCTATGTTTTTAAGTTACAAAATGACGGTATAGTAACAAGTGAAGATAAAAAGGCGATGTTAAAAGAATTATCAAATAGTTATGATCAAAAAAGCTTACAATTACTTTTAACAACCCCCTTACAAGAAGGAACAACAATGGTTACAAATCCACAAGAATTAAGCGTTGTAGTAGATCAAAATCATTTTATTGGAAGTTATGAACCAAAGAATATTATCAGTGTTACAAAGATTAGTAGATTCGATGGATCGATGTATTTAGATAGAGATGCTTATACTTCATTGAAAGAGATGTATGATGCAGTTATTGAAGCTTGTGGATCAGGAATAAGTTTACGTAAAAGTTATCGTAGCTATGAGAGATTATCTGTGCAAGAAAACGCTAGTGTTTTAGAGAAACCAGGTTATAGTGAATATCAACTAGGAACGACTATTGCCTTTCAACATTTAGATTATAGTATTGAAGATTTTAAAGAAACAGCTGCGTATCAATGGTTATTAGATAATGCACATACATATGGTTATATATTACGTTATCCAGAAGGAAAACAAGAAATTACTGGTAAGGAATACCAATGTAATGTTTTCCGTTATGTGGGTGTTGATTTAGCTACTCTTTTACATCAAAATAATTGGACATTGGAAGAGTATAATCAACAATTAGCACAACAAAATCAACAAAATCAACCAGATGATGAAACAGAACAATAGGGGGATTTATGAAAAGACCAATAGGACTTTTAGACTCTGGGGTTGGAGGACTAACTGTATTACATACAGTGCGTTCCTTATTACCAGAAGAAAATATAATATATGTAGGAGATAAAGCAAATTGTCCCTATGGAGATAAATCAAAAGAAGAATTATTTGTATTAGCTAGTAGAATTGTTGAATATTTTATTACTCAGAATGTAAAAATGATTGTCCATGCTTGTAATACTACAACAGCTAGTGTATTACCAGATTTACAAAAAAAGTATCCAGATCAAAAATTCATAGGTGTTATTTATTCAACTGTTGATGCTTTCATACGTCGTAATAAAAAATCAGTTTTAGTTATTGGAACAGAAACAACAATTACATCCAATACGTATCAAAGATATATTAATGAATGTAATGAATCTATTACAGTATATGCATTAGCTACGCCAAAATTAGTGCCTTTAGTTGAGTCAGGCGCTTATAAAGAAGGAATCTATGATGTTTTACATTCCTATTTAGACGATTATCGAGATGTGATAGATTCTATTATATTAGGTTGTACACACTATCCAATTCTAACCAATCAGATACAACAAGTATTACCAAATATTGATTATATTTCTTCTAGTGAAGCAATTGGTAAAGAAGTAAAAGATTACTTAATAAAGAATAATTTATCTAACAGTAATAATATAGGAAAAATTAAGATATATACAACAGGTGATATTGAAGAATTTAAATATTCTTCTTCCGGATTTTTTGATTATACAGGGTTAGAGATTGAATACTTAAATTTAGATAGCGAATAGCTATCTTTTTTTGCATAATTATAGTTTTTCATCATATATATTGATGAGGTGACTACTATGAATAATAAACTAATAAAAAATGCGACAATCATTGGAATATGCTTAGTCTGTGGCTTTGTATATTTTCAATTGACAACAAAAGAACCAGAAAAAGAAGTAGTAAGTGAAAGTACTACAAATAATTATCAAACGATTGTTTTAAAAGATAAAAATAATACATTAGTACCTGTTGAAGTAGATATGGGTATAGAAGGAGAAGAAGATCAAATCTTCCGTAATATGTTATATTTAATGCAGTCTAATGAATATGAAGATATTGGGTTATATCCATTACTATCTAGTGATTTAGAAGTGAATGCAATGCAAATAGATGCGAAGTCATTAACTTTTGATTTTAATGATGAACTAGTAGCTAATAGTAATGAAGATGCTTTAGATATCTTAGAAGGATTATCATATACATTTTGTCATAATGGTATTGAACAAATAAAATTCAAAATAAATGGAGAAGAAATATCATATTTACCTAATAGTACAATTCCTATAAGCTGTTCAACATACTTACTAGGAATTAATAATTTTGAAAGTGATTCCTTAAATATTCATCGAACAATTCCAGTTATTGTATATAATCAACAAACGATTAATGATCGCACATATTATGTACCAATCACAACTAGGATTGAAGTAGAAAATCAAGATGTTAATACGCAAGTATCATTACTATTAGATAAAATTGAATATCAAGAGCCAGTTAGTTTAACAGAGGAAATCTCTTTAGAAGAGGGGGCGATGAAAGTGTCATTAGCTTCAAATATCTTATTAGACAATGAAAATATTGATCAAACATTATATCAACAATTAGTCAAATCATTAGAAAGTATTGATGGTGTACAATCTGTTACACTATATGTTGATGATCAGGAAATAGTACCAACAACGGATGAATCAAATCAAGTAAATAACAGAATCAAACTTTAATAGTTTGGATTCTGTTTTTATTTTGTGTATAATAGAGAAGGTGATGAATATGAAGAAAATAGTAGTAATGAGTGATAATCATGGACAACATGAAATGATAAAGATGATTCGCAACCAAGAATCTGATGCGGATTTTTTTGTTCATTGTGGCGATACTGAAGCAAAAAGCGATATTTTAAAAGGCTGGATTGCAGTTAAAGGGAATAATGATTGGATGTCAGATTTAAATGAAGAAGAAATATTTAATGTAGATGAAACAGGAGTTTTTGTTTGTCATGGACATCGTTTACCTTTCTTTGATCGTGATGAAGTAATCATAGAAATATTAAGAAAGACAAAGTGTCAAATTTTATTATGTGGTCATACCCATGTACCAGAACATACCATAATTGATGGATATCATATTATTAATCCTGGATCCACTAGCTTACCAAGAAGAGGTAGTGCAAAAGGGTATTGTGTTATCTATGTAGATAATGGAAATATAGAAGTAGAATTTAAAGAAATTTGATAAAAAAATACTTGAACTTACGTTAGGCGTATGCTATTATATAAAGGCAGTTGAAAAAGCATGTCTACGTAGCTCAGCTGGATAGAGCACACGCCTTCTAAGCGTGCGG
>JBKEBJ010000477.1:0-22819 GCA_047973105.1 Coprobacillaceae bacterium
CCAACAGAACGATAGGAAGTCAATCCATTATAATCTACATCTGTATGCAGATTTACAATTCCAATTGTCTTTTTCATTTCGAATCCCTCCCACTAACTAAAATAACTTCTTTAGATGCTGCATTAATGGTAGAGTTAGCACTAATAATTTTATTTTCATTTACTATACATTTATATACTTCTGCACCTTCTTCTACAATAACACCAGGCATTAGAACAGAATCAACTACTTTAGCGTTTTTCGCTACTCGAACACCATGAAATAAAATAGAACTTAGCACTTCACCATTAATAAAACAGCCTTGTGTAACTAATGAATTTTTAATATTAGCGGTTTCACCAATAATTTGTGGTTGTTCTAATGTATCTTCTGTATAGATTTTCCAATCTCTTTTTTTATTATATAAATCTAATTGTACATCACGAACTAAGTCCATATTTGCTTGCCACAAACTTTCAATAGTTCCCACATCTTTCCAATATCCTTTAAATTGATATGCGTAAAGTTTCTTTTTATCATGTAAAAGTTTTGGAATTATATCATTTCCAAAATCATGACTACTAGTTGTTAAGTTATCATCTGCAATTAAATAATCCCGTAAAGTACTGTAGTTAAAGATATAAATACCCATAGACGCTAATGTTGATTTAGGTTGTTCAGGTTTTTCTTCAAATTCATATATTTGACCATTTTCTTTAGTGTTCATAATCCCAAAACGACTAGCATCTTTTAAAGGGACGTCAATTACAGATATAGTTACATCTGCTTTTCTTTCCTTATGTTCTTTTAACATGGCATTATAATTCATTTTATATACATGGTCTCCAGATAAAATGAGAACATATTTTGGTTTGTAGTAATCGAGAAAGCTTATATTTTGGTAAATAGCATCTGCAGTCCCTTTATACCATTTAGCACCAACTTCATCTCTTTCTCTTGCTGGTAAGATAGCTGCTGTAGATTGCACACCATCTAATCCCCATTTAGTTCCAGAACCAACATAGGTACCTAATAAAACAGACTCATATTGTGTTAATACACCAACAACATCAATACCAGAATTTGTACAGTTACTTAATGCAAAATCAATAATACGATATTTACCACCAAAATGAACAGCGGGTTTAGCGATATTTGTAGTAAGAGCACCTAGCCTGGTTCCGCGACCTCCAGCTAGAATCATAGCAACGATTTCCTTATTCATATACACTATCTCCTTTCGGTATATATAATTAGTTGATCATCTGCTTCCCATTGATACACTCTTTTTTCATCCCATATAGTAGGACAATTATGTTTCTTTCTCCTTTCCATTTTCTCCCTATTTACTGAATAACAGAGTAATTCTCTGGAATTCCCATAAAAATTTTACTTTGTGCGACACTTTAACCTTTATTTACTATTATTATATAGTAAACGATGCGATAAAAAATTTGGGTTGTTAATTATATTGTGTGAATATCATAAATAATTATGGTAATTTAAAATTTGACTATTATATACAATATAATTCTCAAAAAAATCAATGTATCAGAAAGGAGATACAGTATGATTGATGAATTTTTATTACATTTATTTCATGAAGGGAAATGTTTAGAAGCGTATCAAATATTCGGAGCACATGTCATAGATGAAAATGCTGTTCAATTCAGTGTCTATGCCCCAGAAGCTAATAGTGTTCAAGTAATTGGTGAATGGAATAATTGGAATGGGCAAAAGACATATATGCATAGGGAGAAAAACACTGGAGTTTTTACATTAGTTATAAAGGGTGCTAAAGGAGGGATGCTTTATAAATATCGAATCGAAACTAATAAGGGGGAATATTTAGATAAAGCAGATCCGTATGCTTTTTATAGTGAACTCCGCCCAGGTACTGCGTCTATTATCTATGATATAAATGGATATCATTGGAAAGATAAAGATTGGTTAAATGGTCGCAACAAGAATTTTGATTCGAAAATGAACATTTATGAAATGCATTTTGGTTCTTGGAAAATGAAAAGAGATTTTACAAAGGAAAAAGATGGAGAATTTTATACGTATAAAGAATTAGGTTCAACATTGCTTCCTTACATAAAAAAAATGGGGTATACCCATATTGAATTATTACCACTATTAGAATATCCATTTGATGGTTCTTGGGGATATCAAGTAACTGGCTATTACAGTATTACTAGTCGTTATGGAACACCAAAGGAGTTTATGGAATTTATTGATAACTGTCATAAAGCTGGAATAGGAGTGATTTTAGATTTTGTTCCTACTCATTTTGTAAAAGATGCACATGGGTTATCTCAATTTGATGGTAGTTATGTTTATGAATACCCAGAAGAATCCAGACGTTATAGTGAATGGGATAGTATTTATTTTGATGTTGGAAATCCACAAGTTCAAAGTTTCTTGATGAGTAGCATTAGTTTTTTACTTGATTATTATCATATTGATGGTATTCGTTTTGATGCGATTAGTCATTTTATCTATTGGAAGGGAAGAAAAGAAAATGGATTAAATGATGGAGGAATCTTCTTTATGAAACAAATGAATTGTTTCTTGCATGATAAATATCCAAATAGTATGTTGATTGCAGAAGATTCTACAGATTATCCAATGGTTACAAAACATCCTTCAATAGGCGGACTTGGCTTTGATTATAAATGGGATTTAGGTTGGATGAATGATACATTAAAGTATATCGCTCTAGACCCTATATATCGAAAGGATAATCATCATTTATTAACATTCTCGATGGAATATTTTTACAATGAGAATTATATTTTACCATTATCGCATGATGAGGTGGTTCATAGTAAAAAAACTATTATAGATAAAATCTGGGGAAGTGCAGAAGAAAAAATGTCTCAATTAAAGGTTTTATATACCTATATGATATTACATCCGGGAAAAAAACTTAACTTCATGGGGAATGAGTTAGCCGAGTATCGAGAATGGGATGAATCAAAGTCTCTAGGTTGGAATATTCTTACATATCCAAGTCATGATTCATTTTATCACTATGTTCAAAGAATTCATCAATTGTACTTAGAATATCCATGTATGTATCAATATGATTATTATCCTGAAGGTTTTACTTGGTTAATCGTGAATGATAATAATCAAAGTGTTTTTGCTTTTCAAAGAACAGATGCAAAAGGGAATTGTATCGTGGCTATTCTAAATTTCACTGCTAATATACATAATGGCTATAAAATACCAATAGCTATTCCTGGCACATATCGAGAAATCTTAAATAGTGATGAAGATATTTATGGTGGTAATCATGCTATGAATCCAAAGCAGATTGCTAGTATTAAAGGGAGAAGTTGGAATCAAGAACATTATATACCAGTAGTTATCGCACCATTTAGTACAATGTTATTTTTATTAGAAAAGAAAGGTTAGTGAGGTGATTATTATGTTTGAAAATAAAGAAGAGTTTAAATCAGAATTTTCTAAACGAATTATTGAATCCTATGGTAGTACTGTACATGATGCACATATTACGGAAGAATTTATGGTATTAGAATCTATGGTTAGAGATTTTGCATCTATTCATTGGCAAACAAGTAAGTACTTAACTCGTGTTGAAGAGAAGAAACAAATGCATTATTTTTCAATGGAATTTATGATGGGAAGAATGTTAGTCAATAATATGTTGAATCTAGGAATCTACGATATAGTAAAAGATGGATTAGCTGATTTTAATATCGATATTCATGCATTAGAAGAACTAGAAACAGATGCTGGTTTAGGTAATGGTGGTTTAGGAAGATTAGCAGCTTGTTTTCTAGATTCTCTAACAACATTAAAATATCCTTGCCAGGGACATAGTATTCGTTATGTTTTTGGACTATTTAAACAAAAAATAGAAGATGGATATCAAATTGAATTGCCAGATCAATGGATGAAATTAGGCTTTATGTGGGAAGTTAGAAAACCCAAGCATCGAGTTGCGGTAAAGTTTTTTGGAAAATCAATATATAATGGTGAAACTGGTAAATATGAACACATTGATTATGAGGAAGTATATGCGATTCCATATGATGTTCCTATTATTGGACGTGATACAAAAGTAGTTAATACATTACGTTTATGGAGTGCAGAAGCAAGTGATAATATCTCTGGTTGCCAAGATTTTCGTCAGTATATTCAAGATGTTCGTGATATTTGTCAGATGTTATATCCTGATGATTCAACATACGCAGGAAAAACTTTGCGTTTGAAACAAGAATACTTCTTTACGGCAGCTGGAATACGTTCTATTATGGATATTCATATGAAACAATATAAGACTTTCAATAATTTTCATGAAAAGAATGTAATTCAATTAAATGATACCCATCCAGTATTAGCTATTCCAGAAATGATGCGTATCTTACTTGATGATTTTGATTATCAATGGGAAGATGCTTGGGATATAGTTAGTCAAACGTTTGCTTACACAAATCATACTATTTTAAGAGAAACTTTAGAAACTTGGCCAAATGAATTAATGCAAACAGTATTGCCTAGAGTGTATCAAATTATTGATGAGATGCATCGTCGATTTGTTAGTTTTGTGAAGATAGTATCCAATCATGATGAAGATTTTATTCGTCGAACTTGTACCGTTGATGATGGATATGTTCATATGGCATATATGGCTATTAATGCCTGCTTTAGTATTAATGGAGTAGCTAAACTACATACAAAGATTTTAGAACAAAGAGAGCTAAAAGACTTTGCTTTCCTGTATCCAAATAAATTCAATAATAAAACAAATGGAGTATCCCATCGACGTTGGCTAGCGTACTGTAATTCAGATTTAGCGGATTTGATTAGTAGATATATTGGAAAAGATTGGCTTTGTCAGCCTAGTCATTTAGAAAAGCTAATGTTATATGTTGATAACCCACATGTACAAGAAGAGTTTCTCCAGGCAAAAAGGCTAGATAAAATAGAATTAGCTAAATATATTAAGGATACACAAGGATTAGAAGTATCCGTTGACAGTATCTTTGATGTTCAAGTAAAAAGATTTCATGCATATAAAAGACAATTATTAAATATTCTTCATATTATGTATTTATATTTAGAAATGAAACAGGATCCATCATATCGTATCTATCCTCATACTTTTATTTTTGGTGGAAAAGCAGCGTCCAGTTACTATTTCGCTAAAAAGATTATAAAGCTAATTAATAGTGTAGCTAACACCGTTAATAATGATCCTGAAACAAGTGATTATTTGAAAGTGGTTTTTCTAGAAAATTATGGTGTTAGTATTGCGGAAAGGTGTATCCCAGCAGCAGATGTATCAGAACAAATATCAACAGCTGGTAAAGAAGCTAGTGGAACTGGTAATATGAAATTTATGATGAATGGAGCTATTACTTTAGGAACAATGGATGGTGCCAATGTTGAAATAGTTGAACATGTAGGAGAGAAAAACGCTGTTATATTTGGACTTGTTGATGATGAAATACGTGCTGTGCAAGAAGAGGGAACCTATAATGCATGGACAATCTATCACAATAATCATAAGTTGAAACGAGTTGTAGATAGTTTGTTAGATGGAACATTTGATGATAATAAAGAAGAATTTAGAATGATTTTCGAAGAATTAATGAATCATAATGATGAATACTTTGTATTTGCGGATTTTGAAGAATATATTGATGCTCATAAAAAAGTAGAAAGATTATATAAAGATAGAAGTTATTGGGCTAAAATTTGTTTAACTAATATTGCGAAATCTGGTTATTTTTCTTCTGATCGAACAGTAGAAGAATATGTCCATGATATTTGGAAAATAGAACCATTAGATTTCTAAAGGAGGCTATATGAATTGTTTAGCGAATCAAATTAAAGCATATATGATAGATTTAACAACGATTGAAATTTTAGTAAGTAAGCAATATTATGGTGGTATTATATCTACATTTTATTTACGAGAAGAAGATGTGATAACCTTAGAAAGTTCTAGGGTTAGAGAAGATAACCAATATACTTATTACCAAGCATCATACGCTATTGATTTTACTAAAATATATGATGTGATTGATGCTTATGGATTAGCGGTTGTATTACAATACACAACTTTAGTATCTATGCCTAGTTTTGATACTGTATTCTATTATAATCAAAAGAATTTAGGAGCTACATACTATATAAATAAAACGATATGGAGGGTATGGGCACCAACCGCCTTGTCTGTGATATTAAAATTACAAGAAGGAAGTACAGTCCCTATGTATAAAAATCATAATGGTGTTTTCACGATAGAATTAGAGGGAGATTATGATGGCGCTAGCTATACTTACTTAATAAATCATGATGGTAGTTATAAAGAAGCACTAGACCCTTATAGTTATAGTTCTATAGATAATGGTAAGGCGTCTGTTGTTATTAATACAAAACGCTGTTATTCAAAGAACTTTTCAATTCTTCCACCTATGTCTAAAAAAACAGAAGCGATTATATATGAAGTGAGTATTCATGATTTTACAATGGATAAAACAATAGGATGTAAGTATCCTGGAAAGTATTTAGGAATGATAGAAGAGAATCTAAAAACAGTAGATGGCAACGCAGCAGGTATTGACTATATTGAACAATTAGGTGTTACGCATGTTCAAATTATGCCTATGTATGACTTTGCGACAGTTGAAGAAAACCATCCTAACATTATATATAATTGGGGCTATAATCCTTTACAATACAATGTACCAGAAGGTAGTTATAGTACAAATCCCAAAGATCCATATAGTCGTATTATAGAATGTCAACAAATGATTGATGGTTTTCATAAAAAAGGAATTCGCGTAGTCATGGATGTTGTTTATAATCATATGTTTAATATTGCACAATGTGCTTTTGAAACGATTGTTCCAGGATATTTCTTTAGAAAATACCCAAATGGTTCTTTAAGTAATGGTTCATGGGTAGGTAATGAAGTACGAACCGATGCAAAGATGGTACAAAAATACTTAATAGATATTTCATCTCGATGGCAACAATTCTATGGTATTGATGGATTACGTTTCGATTTAATGGGACTTATCGATACTGATACTTTAACCAAGATATATGAAAAATGTACTTTTCATGATCAGAATTTCATTATGTATGGTGAAGGTTGGAATATGGAAACAGCGTTATCTTATGAGAAGAGAGGGATGCAAGAAAATCATTCTAAAATCCCAATGGTTGGATTCTTTAATGACTATTTTAGAGATAAGTTGAAGGGACTTAGTGGTGATAATGTCCTTTATGATAAAGGTTACTTTGCAGGGAATATGTATAATACAGAAGATTTGTGTAAATGTTTAAGAAATCTTCGTTATAGTGAAGTATCTCAATCCATTAACTATGTGGAATGCCATGATAACGCTACAGTTTATGATAAATATTGTATTTCTAATAAGGATGAAGATATCCGATTACGCACAAAACGTCAGAAACTATTAAATATGACTTGTCTATTAGCACAAGGTATTCCATTTCTACATAGTGGTCAAGAGTGCTATCGAACTAAAAAAGGAAATACAAATTCATATTGCAGTAATGATGGAGTTAATATTTTTGATTGGTCTTTAGTTGATGCTTATCAAGAAGATATTAATGAAATTAAAAAAATGATTACGATTCGAAAAAAATATTCCAATTTTTGGTATGATAAAAATCAAGAAGTACATCAAAATATAGAAACAAAACATATTAATTATCAACTTGTTATTTATACATTACGCAATCAAAACCAAACAATATATATATTAACGGATCAGAAATCGAATATGAGGTAATACTTCCAACAAACTATACAGTATTGCATAAAGATTCTAATGTTATAGATATATCAAAAATTCCTGCACATTCTATATTAATAATTAAAGAAAAATAAAAATCATCGATATGATGATTTTTTTAATTTTCCATAATTTTTCTAACTAAGAAGGTTGAAATACGATAGGGAAATATTTTTCTTAAAATAGCTAATTCTTTTGATTTTCCTGAAAGATAGCGTAACTTTTTCTTATTGTCAGTAGCAGCTTTATAAATGGTTTTAGCGACAACATCAGGATGGGATCCCTTTGAAGAGCCACTAAGGATATTTTTTGTTACTTTACTAGAGTATTCTTGATAATCATGTAAATCTGCATTTTCTAAAATATCCATTGAACGTCCATAAAAGTCAGTGTTAATAACACCAGGTTCAATAATTTTCACTTGAATATTAAATCGACGTAGTTCATGTTGTAAACTTTCTAAAAAACCCTCCACTCCCTATTTAGTAGTATGATAAATTGTTTGTAAAGGAACAGTACTTACGCCAGCGATGGAAGATATATTAATTATCTTACCACTTCTTTGTTTTCTAAAGTATGGAATAATCTCTTTTGTGAGTGATAACACACCTAGAATATTTGTATCTATTTGTTTTTTGATTTGATCAAAAGTCGCACTTTCAAAAGTGCCTAATGTATAATATCCAGCATTATTCACTATGACATCAATTTGTTTAAAATGAGCAAGTCCTTTATGAATAGCTTTTTGAATACTAGCAATGTTAAGAACGTCACATGGCAATACTAAAATATTTTCTAGTTTAGATAACTCCTCACCATCATTTACATTTCGCATAGTTGCGATAACATTCCAATCATTTTTTTGGAATAGGAGGGCAGTTTCTTTTCCAATCCCTGTTGAAGCTCCAGTAATAAATATTGTTTTTCTTTGTTTCATAATTACTCCTTTCTATATAAACTATATATTTAATATATATAGTTATTGATAAAAGCTAACTAATATTGATAACAATATTAGTTTTTATTTTAATAAATCTATTAATCTAACTTTTTCTAAAGAATCTTTCATAGCTATTTCTGCACTATTTAAACTAGCGACACCACTATCAATAATTTGATTTAAATCATCATCATATTCCATATTGAAATTATGATGTGTTTTAAATAATGGCTTTCCTTGTTCCATAGCGTTAAAAACATCTAATAAACTAATTTCAGTAATTGGTCTAGCCAACATATTTCCACCTTTAGCACCTTCTTTTGTGAAAATTAATTTAGCACTACTTAATTTAGTTAAAATTTTAACTACGGTAGGAACAGGGATATTTAACATCTCAGCTATTTTTTTACTAGATAAATAATCAAATAATTCTTCCTCTGATTTATAATGAATATATAATAATATAGAAACTGCTTGAAAAGTAGCACCCGAGTATGACATACTATCACTCCTTATATAAATAAACTATATATTTAAAATATATAGTTGTCAAGCGTTTTAAATAAAATAATATATCAGATTTAGTTTTTATTAATGTTTTATTTGTTCTTTTTAATATTATGATATAGAAAATGTAAGTATCGAAATAACACGTAAAAAACCATGAAGAAAGCAATGAATGTTTCTAGATAGGCTATTCCTTTTAAAATATGCAATACGGATGAAGAGAAAGATAGAACAGGAATTGTGCTAGTAATAGCTATGGCTGATATAACTAATGGAAATGTGTATGCAGCATAACTAGGGTAGAAATCTTTACTCATTATTTTTGGTAGTTGTGATAAAACTATGAGATACATAGTCTGTGATATTACTAATAAAGATAATACAATAAATGTATTATGTGAAGTGAATGCATTAATATATCCTGCTAAACATAAAGATCCAGGTGCTGCTAGGATGGTAATTAATGGTAAGGATTCTTTTTGTATATTTTTATAGATAAAAATTCGATTTAAAACAAAAGGTAATAAAAATATATAACCTATAACTGCAATATAAAAAACAAATTGTCCAATAGATTTAGAAAAAGGACCGGAAGTAACAGAAATGACACCCATCCCTACATATACAATAAACCAACTAGGATATAATTCTTGCATTGATAAACTAGATGAAAACACAAATTTCTTTGTGAAATAAATGACTAATATAAAATAAATAATGATAGCTAGATACCAAAGGAATTTAGCTATATTAGACATAATAGGAATTCCAACCAGATAGGTACAAATAACCATAATTGCCATAGTAAAGGTTGGCGATACGGAAGCAATAATAGGATTGGTTAAAGATTCTCTAATATCTTGTACAGTGAAAACAATCTTAAAAATAATACCGAGCACTAATATAATACCAATACAACCAATACTATTTCCTAAGTTTGTATAACCATTTAATTTTACTAAGTTCCCCAATGAAACAATTCCTAGGATTAAACCACAAATAGGAATTGGTAATGTTTTTATCAATCTATTTAACATAATTAATAGCTCCTTTTCTTAATTCGATACTATATTACTATTATGGAATATTAAAAGCAATTAATACTATTGATAACTCATGTTTCATTTTGACATATTTATAAACATAAATTTATGTCTATAAAAGGAGTATAAAAAGTACTGATTCAATCGTATTTCTAATTACTTTTATTCTTCATAGACAAACTATTAGAAGATATTGGTCTGAATATCAAAATATTAAATTTTAAAAAAAAGAAGAATGTTAGTTCTTCCTTTTCATATTCATATATAATTATACTCTTTTTTAAGAAGCAAAAATTGTTTTTAAATCTTGTTGTGGAGTAGAAATATGATGTAATTTAAATGTATCAATTAATATTTGAAGTACATTTGGACTTAAAAAAGCTGGTAACACAGGACCTAAATAGATATTTTTAACATTTAATGATAAAAGAGCTAATAGTACTGCTACTGCTTTTTGTTCGTACCAAGAGATGATAAAAGAAAGTGGAAGTTGATTAATATCACAATCAAAGGCTTCACCAAGAGCGTTCGCAATGAGTACTGCTGAATATGCGTCATTACATTGCCCAATATCTAGTAGTCTAGGAATACCACCAATTTCACCAAAATCAATATCATTTAAACGATATTTTCCGCAGGCTAATGTAAGGATAACGCAATCTTCTGGTAGTGATTTTGCGAAATCAGTATAGTAGCTTCTTTCCATGTTTGCGCCATCACATCCACCAATTAAGAAGAAACGTTTAATAGCTCCAGTTTTAACGGCATCTATAATAGTCTGCGCACGTTCAATAACAGCTTTATGTCCAAACCCCACCATAATTTCTTTTGGTTCTTCATCTTGTGGAAAACCACCGAGTTCTAATGCCTTATCAATAATAGGAGAGAAATCTTTCTTTCCATTAGCCTCTTTAGGAATATGAGTAAGTCCATCAAACCCTACAACACTAGTAGTAAATACCTGATCTTTATATGAAGATTGTGGAGTCATTAAACAATTAGTAGTCATTAAAATGGCTCCAGGGATATCAGAGAATTCTTTTTGTTGATTTTGCCAAGCACTACCAAAATTTCCAACTAAGTGAGAATACGATTTTAGTTTCTCATATCCATGAGATGGTAACATTTCACCATGGGTATAAATATTAATTCCTTTATCAATTGTTTGTTCAAGTAACATTTCTAAATCGTTCAAGTCATGTCCTGAGACAATGATAAAAGGACCTTTTTTTCTTTTTCGATTGACTTTATATGGTTTTGGGGTTCCAAATTTTTCATTATTTGCTGTATCTAAGATAGCCATAACTTTAACCGCTATTTCTCCTGTTTTTAAAGTTAATGTTACTAAGTCATCAATGCTTAATGAATCATCAGTCATGGCGTGTAGTGCTTCTATATAGAAGTTATCTACTTTATTATCATAATATCCAATCGTTCTAGCTTGATGACCATATGCAGCTATTCCTTTTAAGCCAAACTTAATTGTCTCACGCAATAAACGTATAGCTGCGTCTACTGATTGATCATACATGATTCCTGCTTCTATAGCATCTTCTAAAATCGCCTCTCTAGATTCACGTAAAACAAAGATAGCTTCTTTACGATTACTTTTAATAATTGATTGTTCATTTTTAATTTTATCTTTTAGCTTTTGGGATGTTATTAACATATCAATATGATTTTTTTCATCAAAATTAACATTTGTTAATGTTTGAAATAAACTCTCTTCAATAAAAGTTACATATTCTTTAGGAACATTTTTATTTTCTTGAATATAGTCATAAGCATAAATTGATATACCTTTTAATTGTTGAATAAGTAAATCTTGCATATTAGCTACTTCAGCTGTTTTTCCACAAACACCACGCTTTGTACAACCTTTACCACCAACCGTTTGTTCACATTGATAACAAAACATTAAATTTTCCATAATGACCTCCTATAGTATATACATTCTTATTTTTACCAAGGATATAGGATTTATTCTCTATCAATCAATAATTATAAATAGTGATACTTATTTTTATTTATATAAATACAATATATAGCAATGAAAAGTGATAATAATTCTGCTAAAGGAACAGCTAACCAAACACCTGTAATACCAAATAAAGAGGAAAGTGTAAAAATAGAAATTGTCACGAAAACGAATGTTCTAAGAAACGATATGATTGCAGATGTTTTCCCATTTGATAAAGCAGTAAATAAAGCAGAAGAAAAAATATTAAATCCACAAAAGAGAAAACTAAATGGAAAAATTCTAAAACCTTCAATTATAAGTTGATAAACTGCACTTTCTTTAGATGCAAATATATTCGCAATTATGGGGCCTCCTAATAATGCTAGTAGAAAAATAGAAATGGAAGAAATAGTTAAAAATTGAATACATATTTTAAAAGTATTCTTTAACTGTACGGTATTTTTACAGCCATAATTAAAACTAAAGATAGGGGATACACCTATAGAAAAACCAATATACAATGTAGTTAACAAAAGCTGTGAATAAATAATTACTGTTATAGCTGCGACTCCATCTTCACCAACTAAGCGCATCATTGTAATATTAAAGAAGAAAGTAGTAATAGCAGTAGAGAGTTGTGTCACCATTTCAGAGGAACCATTAAGACAGCTTTCTAATAATACATCTTTTTGAAAAATGGGAGGTACAAAATGTAGTCCATGTTTGTTTTTAGAGAAGTATATAATACCAACAATAGTGGTGATGGTATAAGCAATACTGGTTCCTAAAGAAGCTCCAAGAATTCCAAAATCAAAAATAACAATAAAAATATAGTCTAAAATAATATTTAAAATACCAGAGACAATGGATGATATAAATCCTAAAGATGGTTTTCCAGCAGTAACAAATAGATTTTGAAATAAAGCAGATACAATATTGAATATAACAAAACAAAATTGAATAAATAGATACTCTTTACAGTATGGAAGAAGTGTAGAACTAGCACCTAAAACTTTTAATAGAGGTGTTAAGAATAATATACCAAATATCGTTATAATAATAGCAAAAACACAACCAAAACAAATAATAAAAGTAAATGTATTACTCGCTTCATTTATTTTTCCTTCTCCTAGTTTACGTCCAATAATAGCACTTCCTCCAGTCGCTAACATCGAAGCTAATCCAATAATGAAATATAAAACTGGGGAACAAATATTAATAGCAGATAAAGCATAAGTATTTACAAACCTAGAAACAAAAATAGTGTCTACTATAGTATATAATCCCATGAAAATCATCATACAAATAGTGGGTAAGGCAAAGCGTAATAAAGAAGAGAAATGAAATGTTTTTCCTAAAACATTATCATTACTCGTTTCTAATTGATTCATGTTATTCTCCTTTAGTTATATTTGATATCGATATCTGTACTAATTTTACACGAAAAAAATTAAAATTATAGACTTTTTCTTTTGGGTTTGATATGATTAATAATGGGTCGTATCTAAATATTGAAAACAATAATTGTATAGTTATAGAGTTCTATAAATTCTTTCATTTGTCAGCATAATTGATGGCATATAGTAAAGATTTTTTTATTTTATAATATGATAAAAGGATATTACTTTTTTATGAATATATTAGAGAATGCGCTTAGTTAAACTCATATAATTCAGGTAGTAAATAAAATAAAAAACCCAGATACGTCTGGGATAAATATTAAAACGATAAATAAGATATATAATATATCGTTATGTTTGTTATATTAAAAATCATCTTCTATTTCTTGGTTTTTAGGGTCCTCTTTTACAATTCCCATAAAACCATCTAAGTCACGTATTTTTTTACGATAATATATAGTAACAGTTAATGTAATAATAAGTAGAATAATTGTTATACTAATACTAATCCAGTTTATAAAAGACATCATTAATTTCCTCCACTTGTTGCTTGTATTTTTGAAAATCTCTTTTTTCTTTTAATACAAGTTTTATATAGGGTAATAAGACAATCATAAAAAATCCAATGATACATATATCTATACCAAACGTTACAGCATCTATCATGTTAAAAAAAGGTGCTTTTTTTTCTTTTTCTGTAACAGGAGTCGTAGTAGTAATAGACAATGCCTCGATTTGTCTTTCTTCACGTAGACCACAATGTGAACAAGTGCGAACTTCTAAACCAGTGACACCAGGCTGTGCTTCTTTTTCAATAATCCAATCACTAAAATTATGTTCTAATATAGGTATTGTTTCTATGTAAGATTCATTGCTATCATGTGTGCAGGTATAGGTTATTATTCCTTCTTCTTTACAGGTAGCTTCTTTGGTTATATGGCTAATATAATTATGACCTAAGGCAGGCAGTATTTCGGTTTGTTGAATATGTGAATGTCGAATATCTTGACGGTATCTTTTTCCATCTTCTTCACAGGTGGGAAAACTTTCAATAATCCAATCTCCCCAATTTCTACCAGTCGCAAATAATATAGGAGTATATTCTTTTTGACAAATTTCGCTATAAAAGCGTTCATAACCATCTTCTGTTGCAGTAGGTTCTACACGTTCTACTAAGGTGTACTTACAATACTCATAATCTTTATCAGTTTCATTAGCATACAAAACACTATTTGTAATATACATAGTTATCAGTAACACAATTAGACTATTAATAATTAAGAGCTTTTTACTCATTTTTCTATTCTCCAATTTTTTCAAGTGTTGATTTTAATTCCTTATAATACTTACGCCCTAATGGTACTTCTTCATGATTTGACATAATAACAGATTTTGAATTGATTCTTGTAATATGTTCTAATGAGACTAGAAAGAAACGTGATATTCTCATGAATTTTCTGCCTTTTAGTTGGTTCTCAATTTTCGAAAGTGTTGAAATAAAAGTGAAAACTTGATTATTTCCATAATGAACAACTAAACTTCTTTCTTTTACTTCAAAATATAAAATATCACGTATCTCAATTTGTCGAATCTCTCCCGCATAGGATAAAACGATCTTTTCAGATTGGACCTTGGAAGCTTTTTGAATTATTTTAGCAGATATTTTCATTAGTCGATCTAGGTCTTTTTCAGCATGGCTTTTACGGATGAAGTTACAAATATTTGTATCAAATATTTCTTCATAAGATAGAATCATTCTATCTCTTCCTAAAAATAATAGTAAGCCTACATAATTAATACTTCGAATAGAAAGCAAAGTATTAACATCATTTTCATCTTCTATAGCATAAAAAATAACATCAATTTTCTTTTTGAATTGCGTATTCTTTAAATCTGTTAATAAATCTTGTCCTGTTTTATAAATGGTTGTTCTAATATCAATTTTCTGTTTTTTTCCTAAATTAATAAACATGTTTTGATAAAATATTGCATCATCTATGTTATTATCGCAAATAACTACATACATCTTTTTCATCTTTCCCAACATCTCCAAACTTTTTATTTTTCAAAATAACACTGTTAAAAATTATACAATAAAAACATCTTGAGATTAATATAATATGAATATTCAATAAATTTAATATATTGATAACACACTGTAAAATACATTTTCTGTTTAATGTAAGTATAATCATACTATCAATATCAGTTCTTTTTTTCTATATTAAACGTTTAAAAGGTTCTTTTCATTGTCTAAAATGCATAATACTGCTCTTTGTGAAAACTTGTCATAATACTATTATTTTATACATAAATACAACATATATTCATTTAAAAAGAAGATAACACAAACGAGCTATACTAAAGTTTATGACTCGTTTTTTCTATATTTGTAATACAAGAATAAAAAGAAATAATTATCTTTGTGAACACAAAAATTCCCAATTAATTTCTATAATGTTTGATAAAAAATATACCTTTTAAACAATCTAAAACACCTTTTAAACAATATTTATTGATGCATAAAATTACCAATGTTAGAGTGAAATTGCATCACTGAGACAGTGTTGTTCAAGAAAACAAAAATATAGAAATGCACATTTAAAATCATGGGGAGGTGAAGAAACTGGAAGAGAAAAAATCTGTTGAAGAAGACTATATAGAACGAATATTAAGTATTCAATATATGAAAGTATTAGATACTTTTGAACAGATGCAAGAGGTTGTAGACAATTTAGAAGGTCAAATAAAAAGAGAAAAAGGAAACATTGATACGACTACTATTGCCCATGCAAAATTGTTTGTGGAAAAAACAAAACAAGAAGCGAAAGAAAAAATAGAAGATATTAGAAGTGGAAATGTTTCACCTATATCAAATGAAAAAATACAGAAGGAAAGTATGGATGCAACAACATCTAATAAAGAAGATGGTCAATCAAAGTATCATCGTATCCAACATTGGATAAAACTCTTTCTCTTCTATGGAACTTTGATGTTTGGATTAATAACTGTATTTTTATTCACCAGCAATCAAAGTGTTAGTCAACCTCCACGTAGTATATTTGGATATGCGCCAATGACAGTACTTAGTAGAAGTATGGACAGTGAAATTCCAAAAGACTCATTAATAATCGCTAAGACAGTAAATCCAGATACTATTTCTATTGGTGATGATATTACTTTCTTAAAGGAAAATAATACAACAATCACCCATAGAGTTATCGGGATTTATGAGAATTATCAAGGGACGGGAGAACGTGGGTTTCAAACACAAGGCGTAGATAACGCAAGTCCTGATCCTGATATTGTAATAGCGAAAAATGTCGTTGGTAAAGTGGTTTTTCATAATTTATTAATGGGACAATCATTATTACTAATTAAGGAAAATGTCATTATTGTATTTGTTTTAGTTGTCTTGACAATTGGATTCATCTCTTCTTTCAATAAATATCGATATATTAAAAAGTTGAAAGAATTCGATGAATTAAAAGTGTAAATAAGAGAGAAAGGGAAGAAAAATGGAACAGAACTTATAAAAAAACCGGTATTATAGCTCTATTAATGGCTTTGTTACTATTATTAACAGGAACATTTGCCTGGACTTCAATTAGTCAACGAGCAACAAATACGGTTGACTTAGCAAATAATCCAGGAGGAAGAGTACATGATGATTTTAATACATCAACAGTAGAATCAGATGGTACTGCAAATAAAGATATTTATGCAGAAAACTTTGGAGAAATGGATATCTTTGTACGTATTAAGTTATCCGAATATTTAGAAGTTGATGGAATGAAAATTGCAGGTGGAGATAAAGATGATAAGTCTACTTGGGCACCATATGTATTAGGAGCCAATGCAGAAGCACGTAATTATGTAACATGGGAAATGGGTGGAGATAAAATTTTCTTACCTACATTCAATACAGAAATTGATGGTAATTTAGATGAGTCATTCATGACAGATGCATCTGGAAATGCAATTGATGATATTAGTGGTGGTGTCACTGCCCTAGGAGATGGTAGCCATGATTACTTTGTAGATGGTCAAGCCTATGCAAACCCTAATGGTGGTAGTCAAACAAACACTGCAAAATCTACAATTATTGAAGATGGTACAGTTATGACAATGGCAGATTGGGTTACTGCAAACTACCCAACTGGTAATTTCTGGGTAATTGATACAGATGGATGGGCATATTGGGCAAATCCATTAGCTGCAGGTGAAGCAACAAGCTTATTACTAAATGAATTAAATTTCTCAACCTCTGCACTGGAAGCAGAAGAAATGCATTATGCGATTGATGTTATTGGTGAATTTGCAACAAGAGCAGATTTAACAAGATTTTCAGATGGAAGTTCAGCACATGGAAATGCTTCTTATAATGGAATGATTTTATTTAATACTGCTGCCGGTGGAATTCCAACTAAAGCAGGTGAAAAATTCGCAGATGCAGATGGAACAGGAGTGGTTTGGAGAGTTTTAAATCCAAATGATGGAAAAGGTAATGCGTTGATAATTACAGAGCATGTTCATATAGTTGGGCAAAAATATAATTATGCAAATGAATATACTACATTCGAAAGTTCTTTGCTTAATAGTAGTATGCAAAGTTGGTATAAAAACACTGCAAATGTAGGAGATACTCTTAGAAATATGGGATTAAATTATGCAGATATAGATAATAGCGCTAGTGAGGGTAAAGCCTTAGCTCTCAGTTTAGATGAGATAAATTCTTATATTGGAAATACTAATGTAAATCCCAATACAAAACTTATTGCAAAAGATGTCAATGGAACACCAAGAACTTGGTGGACAAGAACACAAGTTCCTAATAACAATGATTATCCAGTTTATATAATACATGCGGAAGGAAGAGTATTTGCAAGTCTTGCAAATACAGAAGGAACTACTGGAATGCGTCCTGCATTATGGGTTAAAAGATAATTATTGATTGATGTAGCTAATAGATATTTAGAAGGGGTTTCCCTTCTAAATATCATATTTCTTTAAATATTAAGAGATAGGTTGTTTTACTACTTAGTTATGATAAAGATAGAAATATTGATTATTGGAAAAGGAGGATATGATGTTAGGGGTAAGTAACAAAAATAAAAAGATGCATCTACTCACTAAAAATCTCTTGATTATAGTAGTAACCTTTTCTACCTTTATGATAGCTATATTAGGATGGATGAGTGGGAAACAAGGAGCAGTAAATGAGATTCATGGAGATGGGAAAGATGTTACTGTATATTTACAAAAAATAGAGAAAGATATTGATGGGAATATTACAGAAACAGTTATTCCAAATGCGGAGTTTTATTTGTATGAGGTTGGTAATCCGGATGTACAAATTGGTGGTAGGTATGTAACGAATGCAAATGGAAAAATCACATTGTCATTACCAGAGGGGGATTACTATTTTGTGGAAACAGATCCGAGTACAAATTATATATTTGATGAGGATGAAAATGGAGATGCAATCACTAAGTATCCTTTTACTATAACTGCTGATAAAGAAGAGACTATTGTAGTGACAGCTTATAATCGAAGACTCTCTGGTAGTTTAGTTATTGAAAAAACAGTAACTAATGCAAATGGAAATGCATTAAGTCAGGAACAGTTAGATTTAGAGTTTGAGTTCAAAATAAGTTTTAGTGATAATGGAACATATTCTTATAGGATTGATGATGAAGAATTTGAAGTAGTTAGTGGGGGATTGATATATTTAAAACATGGTCAACAAGCAATCTTTGATAAACTTCCTAGTGGGGTTGTATATAGTGTAGAAGAAATAAAGGTTCGTGGATATGTTACACAATCTAGTAATCATCAAGGAACCATTACTAGTGATGAAAAAACAGTAAGTTTTGTTAATACGTATAATCCAGATGTAGAAAATATGAAAGGAAGCTTAACTGTTACAAAGACTGTATCAGGAACTAGTGCAGATATAAATAAAGAGTTCTCGTTTATTGTTGTGATAGATGGTGAAGAACATATATTTAATTTAAAACATGGTGAGAGTAAAATATTTACTGAATTACCTGTTGGTGTAACGTATAGTGTTAAAGAAGAAGATTATACAAGTGATGGATATAATTTCTATTCCAACACAATATGCAGGTGTTATTGTGGAAGGTAATATAGTATTGCCATTTGTTAATCATATAGATGATGAAACAGGAGATACTGGTTCTTTAGAACTTAGTAAAACCGTTATTGGTGAAGATATAGATGAGGATAAAGAGTTTATCTTTACGATTACATTTGATAATATACCTGGAGATTCTATGAGTATTGTAGTCGATGGTGAATTAGTTGTTGTTACATCTACAAATAATCAAATAGAAGTGATATTAAAGCATGGTGAAAGTATTATTATTGATGATATACCTAGCGGTGTAAAATATAAAATAGAGGAAAAAGAAGACAGTGATTATATATCTTCATTAGTAGATGTGGAAGGGAGTATTGTTTCTAATATAAATATTCCAGTTCCCTTTGTTAACCAAATAAGAGAAGAAGAAAAAGAGACTTCTTTAAAGGTTACTAAAGTTGTAGAAGCAGAAGATATTGATTTGGATGTAGAGTTTAACTTTGTTTTAGAAGTAACTGGTAGAGAACCTATATCTTTTACATTAAAACATGGAGAAAGTAAAACTTTTGATAACCTACCAATTGGAGCTACGTATATTCTTAGTGAAGTAGGAATTCCGAATGGATATGCTTTAACAAATGTTGTATATGGACAAGGAACATTATTAGAAATTAATAATCTAGTAGAATTCACTAATACATTTGTAAATCGAGTGATGATAGACATTGAAGGAACTAAATATTGGGATACGAAAGGATATAATCCAACGTTACCAGAATCAATTACTTTACATCTTAAAAATGGTGAGACAGTAATACAGACAGTTGTTGTAACACCAGATGAACATGGAGATTGGAATTATACGTTTAATGTCCCAAAATATGATAATGAAAATAATGAAATTATATACTTGATTGAAGAAGAAAAGATAGATGGATGGAATAGTCAAGTAGATGCACCAGATATTACGAATACGTATATTATTCCTATTACTATAGACAGTATAATGATAAGAAAAGAAATAACTGGTGAAGAACCTTCGATTAATACAATGTTCCAATTCAAATTACAAGGACTAGATAATGCACCAATGCCAGAAGGAACAGATACTTCTAATAACTCTAAGATTATTGATATTGTAGGTACAGGTACAAATACTTTTGGAGATATTACGTATGTAAAGGCAGGTACTTATGTTTATAACATTAGTGAATTACACACTGGTGAAGAAGGGTACACATACGATACATCAATGTATCAACTAGTTGTTAAAGTAGAAGAAGTGGATGGTGTATTGGAAATGACATCTAAAGTAATAACAAAGGATGAAGTAGCGTGTAGTCAAGCACTATTTACTAACGAATATAGTTCAATACCAAAAAAAGAAGATGAAAAAGTAGTTATTAGTGGAATTAAAAAGTGGGAACATGGAAACTTAGATCCTGCATATTATCCAACAGAAATTACAGTAGTTGTTAAAAATGGAGAAGATATTGTTTTACGCCGTAAGATAACAGAAGCTGATCAATGGCGTTGGTCATTCATCCTGGACAAATATGATGCAGAGAAAAATGAAATTCATTATACAATAGATGAATTACCTGTCTATGGATATAATAAAGAAATCTTTGGTACCTATAGTATCAAAAACACATATGATTCAAATAGTGGTTTAGGAACAAATGGTGGAAGTAATACAGGAAATACACAAACTAGTGATGCAATGAAATTAGAATTATGGAGTATATTGTTACTAGCAAGTGGAGCAAGTATTCTTATTGTTATTAAGTATTATAGAAAAAACAAAAGTTAGGAAAAGGGAAAATATATGAAACGACAGGATGAAAAAATAAAATATAAAAAACAGTCGTTATTTACCATGGCTTTAGCTCTAGCTTTGTTTTTAACAGGAACGTTTGCTTGGAGTTCAATAAGTCAAAGAGCAACAAATGAACTAGAAATGCTTGGTTTAACTCATGGTGGAAGAGTGCACGATGACTTTGATAGCGAAAATAAAGATGTCTATGCAGAAAACTTTGGAACGAGTGAATTATATGTTCGTATTAAATTGACTGAGTATATGGAGATTGATGGTACAGCATTAGTATCAGGAACAAGTAAAACAGATAAGACTACATGGATACCTAATGTCCTAGGTATAGATTCAGTGTTTAGCGGATATGTTGAATGGACATTAGGTGGTAAAAAAACATATATGCCAACCTTCAATACTGATAAAGAAAGTTTAGAAACAGATGTTACAGGAATAGCGATTGATGATGAATCAGGAACAACCAATCCAAATCCAGATTTAGGTGATGGAACACACAATTATTGGACATTAGGAGAGCAGTATACAGATCCAGTGAGTAATGTAACAAATATTGCGAAAGATACGCTTTCACCAGAATTAGGTGGTTATATGACAATGACAGAATGGCTTAATAATAATAAACCAACTGGTAACTTTTGGGTCATAGATATAGATGGTTGGGCGTATTGGGCAAATGCTTTAGCGCCAAAAGAAGCAACTAGTTTGTTATTAGATTCTATTACAATGGTTCATGAACCAAGTACAGAATGGTATTATGCGATTAATGTTATTGGAGAATTTGCGACAGCCAATGATATCGATAATTTCATTGATATGTCACCAAACGCCAAACAATTAATGTATTCAATCTCTGGTAACGAACAATATAAAATAGTAATTATGCAAGAAGAAAACAGTGCTATAAAAGGAACAACACATCAATTAACAGCACAAGTAACAGAAAATGAAACGGTATTATCAGATACTGATATAACATGGACAATTGTATCAGCACATGTAAGTGGAACGAGCGTTGATACTAATGGTTTAGTAACAATCGATAATGAAGAAACGAACACTAGTTTAGTAGTCCGTGCTTCTTATCAGGGAGTATTTAGTGATATTACATTTAGTATCACAGCTCCATAATAAACAAGTAGTAAGTGCATAGAGGGTACACACGCTTATACTTAAAACTCAATTTCTTTCCCGAAATTCATAATGTATATTATAGTTTTATATATGCCTTCGATATAGAACTACTCT